>CAXSIG010000545.1:0-677 GCA_964237255.1 uncultured Bryobacteraceae bacterium | reverse complement strand
CCAATGCCCTCCTGCAACGCTGGCATTTCATGGAAGGGATGCTCGAGCCGCTCAATCGTCTCGTGCCCGCGGAGTGGCGCACGCCCCCGGCTCCCGCCCTCACGCCCGCCGCCAACGAAGACCCGGGCCGTTTCTCCACTCCCGCCGAGGACGCCGCCCAGCGTTTCATCGACCTCGCCGCCGTCCGTTTGACGGGCCGTTTGCTCGCCCCCGGCTCCAATCAGGCCGCGCGTGAACTCCTGGCCGATGGCACCCCCGATCAATCGCGCCAGACCCTTCTGCTCATCAGCCTCCTGCCCGAAACCAGCCTCCGGTGAAAAACAGTTTTGCCTCCCGGCTTTTGCCTTTGCCACTATGAACGTCACCCGCCGCTTCTTCCTCAAATCGTCCGCTGCTCTGGCTGCCACCTACTGCGCCGTCAACCCCGCGCGGCTGCTCGCCGAAGTCGGCCTCGACGCGGATAACCTCCTGACGGTTCGCAAGGACAAGACGTTGGTCGCCGTGTTTCTGCGCGGCGGCATGGATGGCCTCAATTTCGTCGTTCCCTTCAAGGACCCCGGCTATCGCAAACTGCGCAAAAACATTGCCCTCGCGGATCCCGGCAAACCCGGCGGCCTCCTGGAACTCGACGGCTTTTTCGGGCTGCACCCGCGTGCCGCCGCTCTTGCGCCTTACTT
>CAXSIG010000544.1:0-4283 GCA_964237255.1 uncultured Bryobacteraceae bacterium | reverse complement strand
CGGAGTCGCCACTGCCATCCGCGCTCATCTCGCGCAGAAGATGGATAGCATCGCGGTAATGAAGTGCCTCGGCGCACGCTCCTGGCAAATCGTTTCGATCTACGCACTCCAAACCGCCGGACTCGGGCTAGCAGGCGGCCTCATCGGTGTGCTGTTTGGATTAGCCGTCCAACGCGCCTTCCCCATTTTTATCGCGCGTTACTTCAGCGTAAGCGCGGATGTGCCGTGGGACTTCGTTACCGCAGGGCAGGGAATCGCTGTTGCGCTGCTCTGCACCCTTCTCTTCACGCTTCCCCCGCTCCTTTCCGTGAAACACATCCGGCCGGGTCTGATCTTCCGCCGCGAGATGGCTGAAACATCGGCGCCGAAATCCTGGCGTGAGCGTCTCGTGGATTGGCGCGATACCATTCTTGCGACAGCCGCGATTGTGTTCGGAATCGGCTTCGTCGCTTCCTGGCTGAGCAGTTCCGCGCAGATGGGCTTCTGGTTCGTCGCCGGCTTGGCGGGCAGCATTGCAGCTCTCTCGCTAGTAGCTTGGCTGCTGCTTCTGGGTCTCCGTGCATTCAGCCGGGCCGGCGCGCGAACGCTTCGACCAGCCTTGCGCCATGGCATTGCGAATCTGTACCGCCCCGGTAACCATGCGCAATCCGCGCTAGTCGCCCTGGGAATTGGCGTGATGTTTACACTCACCGTTTATCTGGTCCAACGCGGCCTGCTATCAGAACTAATCAAGAGCGCTCCCCCGGGAATGCCGAACGTATTCCTTCTTGACATGACACCCCGCAACCGGGACGCCGTGCTCGCGCTGCTGAGCAAGCAAGCGGGCGTCGAAGGAAAGCCGGAGCCCGTCGGTACCGTTGCCGCACGCCTAAGCTCGGTTAACGGAGCACCTCTCGATCGACGAAGCTTACGTGGGATAGCCCGCCGTTACGGCGGATCGGTATCGGTGACCACTGCCGATTCACTTCCCGCCTACACGAAAATCGTCGAAGGTTCACTATGGAAGGGAACACCGCCGACAGCTCAGGTCTCTGTTGCGGAAGAAGCAGCTAAAGTGCTGCATTTGAGCCCCGGCATGCAGGTCGTTTGGTCGACGCTAAGCCGCGACATTCCGGCCACCGTTGTCGCAATCCACAAGACAGAATCCATCCGGATGAACGCCCGCATCGAGTTCTTCTTCAGCCCCGGTGCGCTCGAAGGATTACCGGTAATCTACTACGCCAGCCTTCGCGTGCGCCCACCTGCTGTCGCCCAACTCCAAAAATCGATGTATGACCAATTTCCGACCGTCACCGTCGTCAACATCGCCGATGTCCTGCAAATTGTTCAAGACGTCGTGGACCAAATCTCGCTGGTCATCCGATTTATCTCAGCGTTCGCAATTTTGGCCGGCGCGGTTATCCTGGCCTCCAGCATCGCGGGCACGCGCTTCCGCCGCATTCGTGAAGTGGTCATACTGAAAACCATTGGCGCTACCAGGCGGAGAGTCGCTGAGATATTTTCGGTAGAGTTTCTTGTTCTTGGTCTTGTAGCGGGGTTGATGGGCAGTCTACTGGCAACCGGTTTCGCGAACATCCTCCTGCATCGTTTGCTCGAAGCTCCGATGCGCTTTGATGTGTTGCCAAACCTGTTCTGCGTCTTGCTGACTGCTGCGGTCGCCAATCTCGCCGGTTGGCTGGCGAGCTTTCGCATTTTGGGGCAAAAGCCGCTGGAAATCTTGCGAGAGGAGTAGTTGGTACTCTCCGTGCTTACTAGCAAAACGGAGAATGTTATGGCAGACCAACTAGAAACTTTGAAGTCGAAGTACCAGTCCGTGTTGAACATCATTTCGCAGAAAGGTGTGCAGCTACAACACGTTCACATCGCGGATAACAAGCTCTACATAGAAGGCATAGCGCCGTCGGAAGACAGCAAGAACGAAGTTTGGAATCAAATCAAATTAGTAGATCCCAATTATAGCGATCTTACAGCCAACATCTCGGTTTCGCCACAGGCCCAAGCCGCGAGCGCCACCGGAGGCGGTCAGACGAGCCAGCGTACCTATACGATTCAACCCGGTGACACACTTTCCGGTATCTCTCAGCGCTTCTATGGCAAAGCTTCTGAGTATTCGAAGATCGTCGACGCCAACAAAGAGACTATTACCGACGCAAACAAAATCCGCGCAGGGCAAACCATCGTCATCCCTTAACCGCACCGATTACTTCGAGCAACGCCTCGGCTTCCCGAGGCGTTGTATAGAAGTGGGGTGACACACGAATCCATCCATTGCGCGGAGCGGCCATGATTTTGTTTTCTTTTAGTCGCCTCATCGTCACTAAGTAATTCTCATCGCGACGACGAAAGCTTACAATTCCGGATGTCGTCTGTCCCAGTACTTCGCAACTCTCCAAACCCGCGACTATCTGTTTTACCCTTTCTCGAACTGCATAGCTGATCCGTTCAACCCCGATCTCCAAAATGAAGTCGAGAGCCGCTCGCAATCCGAATATTCCGATTGTATTGAGCGCTCCACATTCGTAACGTGCGGCTCCGCTTCGGAGTGTCATATCGCGCGAGCTATAGTCGTTGAACTCTCTCGTGTTGGTCCAACCGATTTCGGATGGTTGGATCGCTTCGTGCAAGTCTTCGCGAACATAGAAAATGCCGCAGCCTTCCGGTCCCAGAAGCCACTTGTGTCCGTCCGCCGCAAGAGCCGAAATGCGGCAGCGCTCGACATCTAACGGAAACACTCCTAAACCCTGAATCGCGTCGACAAAGAACAGACATCCCCTGCGAGCGCAAATCTCACCGATCGCCTGCAAGTCCGCTCGATGGCCACTTAGAAACTGGACGAAGCTGATGGACAAGACGCGAGCACCCTGGCAAGCCTCATCGATCTTGTCCAGGGGGTCCAGGTAGGACAGCCAAGTAACTTGGATCGTCCCTTGGCGCTCCAAGCACATCCACGGAAAAACGTTAGCCGGAAACTCTTCGCGGAACGCAACCACTCGATCGCCCGGTCGCCACTGGATTCCGTTGGCGAATAGCGAAATGCCTTCCGACGTATTCTTGACGATTGCGATCTCTGACGCCTCGCTTCCAATCAGCCGTGCCGCAGAGTTACGCAATCCGTCGTAAGCCTCTAGCCACTCCCCAAAATGCCAACTCCCCCACTCCAGAGCATCCGTAGCGAACTGCCGCATGGCATCCGCCGCTCTTCGGCATAAAGGCGAGACTCCCGCATGATTCAGGTAAATCAAGTTTTCGCGTACCGGAAACTGGTCCGCGTACTCTTCCCACAATTCCATGGCGGCTACGGAGCCCAACTTGGGGCGAAATACGCGTAGACTACGGTGATTATACCGATGACGGAAGCAAGAAAGATGCTGTGCTTCAGCGTAAAGCGAAACAGCCGGCCTTCATCTTCGGTCTTCATCCCCGTTGCCGCAGCCGCCACCGCGATACTAGTCAAACTGATCATCTTTCCCATGACGCCGCCAGCCGAGTTGGCGCTTGCCATCAGCACCGGATTCAGCTTCAGACTATTCGCTGTAATGACCTGAAGATTTCCGAACAGCGCGTTAGCGGAAGTATCGCTGCCAGTCAGGAATACGCCAAGCCAGCCCAGCAACGCGCTAAAAAACGGAAACAAAACTCCGGTCGCCGCAAACGCCAGTCCCATGGTTGCGGTCGCGCCGGAGTAGTTCATCAAGTACGCCAACGCCAGCACAATTGCGATGGTCCCTTCTGCCACTACAAGCTGCCGTGCCGTCTTTCCGATCACACGCATGAAACTGCCGGGACTCATTCGCAACACGACGGCGGATGCGACTGCCGCGAACAAGCAAGCCGTGCCCGATGCGCTAAGCCAATTCAACCGGTACATCGCTTCGTACGGGACGGCTTTTGCTACGGCCGGCGGTACGCGAAGAATCTGATTGTGCAGACCAGGCCATGCAAATGTGACGGTGGCGCGATTCAATACGGCTACCAGCGGCTTGTAGCTCCAAAGCAAAACAAAGATCACCAACAGCCCGTAAGGCGCCCATGCGAGCCAGACGGCTTTCGCTGTTTCCCGTTGTGAAGCGGATTTTCCCGTGAATTTGAGTAGCAACACGAGTGCGCCCATGGCCGCTACCGAGGAAAGTATATCCGTCAATTCCGGACCGATAAAATTGGAAACGCCAAACTGAACGCTGGCAAATACTAATCCACAGAGGACTGCGCCCGGCAGCACTCCGCGCAACCCCCGCCAGCCTTCCATCACCATCACCAAATAAGCGGGAATAAACAGCGACACC
>CAXSIG010000543.1:0-4286 GCA_964237255.1 uncultured Bryobacteraceae bacterium | reverse complement strand
AGGATGGTGGCCGATCTTAAAGCTTACGCCGCATGGGCATTGGCAACAGCGGGAGCGGCAGATGCGAAGATCACCGACGACGTACGCGCGAAGCAAAAGAACCTGACCGCTTACGGGATAGCCCTTCTGGGGCTGACCTATGAGGCGGCAGGCAATAAGACCGCAGCCGCGGACATGGCGGCCTTGCTCGAAGCGCAAGTGAAGCAAAACGATGCGGAAGCCTGGTGGCCTGGCGATCGCGATACGCTGATGGACTTCTATGCCGACGTAACACCCGAAGTTACCGCCTTCGCGCTGAAGTTGCTGGTGCATGAGAAGCCGCAGAGCCCCCTCCTGGAAAAAGGCGCGGTGTGGTTAATGAACCATCGCCAGGATGGAAGCTATTGGTACTCCACCAAGCAGACCGCGATGGTGATTTACGGTTTGACCGATTACCTGAAAGCCACAGGCGAACTGAAGCCGGACTTGACGGCCACGGTAATCGCGAATGGCAAGCAGGTCATGCAGAAACGCTTTCAGGCGGCGGATGCGTTGTCGGTCGACACAAACAAGGTGGTTCTTCCCGCCGGTGAAGGGAACTCAGTCCAAGTTTCCATGCAGGGTACGGGGCGCGTGTACTGGAGCGTTCGCGGCAACTATTACTCAACGGAGCAGAAGTTGGTGAAAGCGGGATCGGTGCGGCTGAACCTGCTTCGTGACTATTTCAAGTTGAATCCGGTGACGGAGAAAGGCCAAATCTTATATAACTTAGATCCGCTTAGCGGACCGTTACAAGTCGGCGACATTCTTGCTGTCCGGCTCACCGTTACCGGGAGCGATTGGAAATACCTGTTAACGGAAGACCCAATTCCCGCGGGAACGGAATTCATTGAAAAAGACGGCCTCTACAATTTAAAACAAAGGCCGGATTGGTGGAGCACCATCTTCACGCGCCGGGAGTTTCATGACGACCGCGCGGCTCTGTTCGACACGTATTTCGGAAGCGGACAGAAGCAGTACGTGTACTTGCTCAAAGTAGTCAACCCGGGAATCTTCAAAGTAAGTCCCGCGCGTGTCCAGCCGATGTACCAGCCGGAGTACTTGTCCACCACCGAGCCGAAACAGGTGGAGGTCAAGTGAAGCGGATCTTTTTGCTCCATCTCATCGGGAACGCGATTCTGATCGGCCTCTTATACCTATGGCTTGGAATTCGCGACGCTCGCGCAGTTCAGATTCTTGCGACTGTCTTTCTCGGAGCGATCCTGGTGGCGGGCACGCTCTATCTTCACGCGGGAACGTGGCACTGGATGCGCACTCACAGTTGGCAAGTGCCGCGGCCAACCCTGATACGCTTCGCTGCCGGTATTCTGATTTTCATCGCCATCGGCTGGCTGTTGTCGCTAATACCGGTGGGTCGCATCGGATTATGGACCGCATCCTTGCTGACATTCAAAACCCGGAAGCCTGTGAATCCCGACGCGGTGACCAGGTTTTTTCGTACGGCGCTGTGGATCGTTAAGTGGTTCTTTATTCCGGTGTTCCTGTTCGGCGAGTGGAGGCGACCCAAGTTCTGGCTTCTTTTCGCGGGCGCGCTGCTGGTCGGTTGGTATCTTCCCCAACGGCTTGTTAACTGGACCCCGGATTTCAAGAGCACCACGGCCGAGGTAATCAGCGTGGTGCTGCGATGGGGAATCGCCTATATTCTCGCCATAGCCGCTTGGCTATGGGTGTTGCGAGAAGCGCCGGAACGACAACGCTTCTAACCGCCGTAACTCACGCGCCAAATCTTCTTGCCGCCGTCGTCGGAAACCAGCAAGCTGCCGTCGGACATTTCGCAAATTCCTACCGGCCGTCCCCATACCTGCTTCGAGTCCGGCGCGATCATCCAGCCCGTCAAAAAGTCTTCGCGTGGTCCCGAGGGTTTCCCGTTCTTAAACGGGATAAACACAACGGACTGTCCCACGCGCGAAGACCGGTTCCAGGACCCATGAAGCGTGACGAACGCGCCGCCCTTGTACTTTTCGGGAAACATGTTGCCCTGGTAGAAATCGAAGCTGAGAACCGCGACATGCGCGCCCAGAATCATATCGGGCTCAAGAGTCTTCTTCACCAGGTCGGGCTTCTCACCCTTACGTCGCGGATCTTAGTTCGGGCCGATATACGCATACGGCCATCCGTAAAATGCGTGCGGCGTGATGTGTGTAAAGTAGTCGGGCACCAGATCGTCGCCCAACGCATCGCGCTCCTGCACCGCTCCCCATAGCGTGTGGCTTCCCGGATAGAAGTGAATATCCACTGGGTTGCGCGTCCCGGCCGCCCAGATTTCCTGGCCCGAACCATCGGGGTTCAATCGCAAAATGGCAGCGCGACGTTCGTCCTCTCCCGCGTCCACATTGGATCCCGATCCTACGGACACGAACATCTTGTCCCCATCGAACGTAATGGCCCTTGTCCAATGGCCCTCGCTCAAGCCTTTCAGCGACACCACTTCCTTTCCGTTGGTTGCCGTTCGCGCGTCGGCGTCATAGAGATAACGCTTCACGGATTCCGTCTCGGCAACGTACAGATAGTTCTTGTAGAACGCCATCCCGTAGGGCCGGTCGAGACCACTGATCAGCTTTTTACGGCCGGAAGCGTCTCCACGCGGAAAGAGATACACAGCGCCTCCGGTATCGAAAGGATTGGCTTTACCGACCGCGGCAATGCGAGCCTGCGCCCCGCTATCCGCAATCAGAATGTCCCCATTCGCCGCCCGCAGCAGGAAGCGCGGAATATTGTAACGGCTGGACCATTCTTCAACTTTGAAGCCCGCCGGAACCTTTAATTCAGCGCCTTGCGGACGCGCCACCACTTCCGAACGATTGTCCGCGGATGGCGTTGCAAAAGGAGCCGGAAGGTTGAAGTCTTTCTTCGCCGCAGCCATGCCGAGAAGGAGAATTCCACAGGCAGCTAAGGCACACCCGGTGACAACTTGTTTGGATCGGGATTGCATACCCACAGTCTAGCGACCCACTGTATACTCAGGGTTTCCGCATGGTTACCCGACGTACATTTCTGCAATCGACCAGCGCCACGCTTGCCGCAAGACTATTCGCAGCCGCTCCGGAAGGCTCGTCCAAGCCGAATCCGGAACTGGAAAAGCTGGGCGCCATCGCATTGAACGAAGCCAAACGGCTCAAGGCGACCTACGCGGACATTCGCATCATTCGGTATCGCCGACAATTCGTCACCATCCGCATGAATCCGGAGCGTGGCAGCAACAAGACACTGGAAGTGCCCGGCGTGGCCGACACTGCATCTTTCGGCTTCGGTGTGCGCGTGATCGCGGATGGCGCGTGGGGTTTCGCTGCATCGCCCATCGTCACGAAAGAGGAAATAGCCCGCATCACAGGAGAAGCGGTCGGCGTGGCGAAAGCCAATGCCGTGTTGAAATCCAGCCCGGTGCAACTTGCTCCCGTTCCCGCCTACGTCGACCGTTGGCAGACGCCCTTTGAACGGGATCCGTTCACGGTTCCCCTGGAAGAAAAATTGGAAACCATCCGCTCCGCCGCTGCCCAGGCGAAAAACGACGAACGCGTCTTTGCTTCCAGTTGCGTGATGTCGTTCCGTTCGGAAGACAAGTATCTCGCGACCTCGGAAGGCTCGTCGATCCAGCAACTCAATTTGCAAACGTATGCCGTAGTCAATGCCACTGCGGTGAACCGGGCAGCGGCTCTTTCGCGCTCGCGCCGTTATCAACCGCCGCAGGTCACGGCCGGATATGAGTACGTCCCCATCATGAACCTCGTCGAAAACGCCCGCCGTGTTCGCGAGGAAGCCTTACAACATCTGGCGGCTCCCCCCGTCACGCCGGGCAAGAAAGATTTGGTGCTGATGCCTTCCCATCTTTGGCTGACGATTCACGAAAGCCTGGGCCACTCAACCGAACTGGACCGCGCGCTTGGCTACGAAGCCAACTACGCCGGCACCAGTTTCCTGACGCCCGACAAACTGGGCAAGCAGCGCATTGGAAGCGACATCGTGAACATCTGGGGCGACCGCACCAATGAGCGCGGCCTCGCCACCACAGCCTATGACGATGACGGCGTGAAAGCTACGAAGTTCCCGATCATCGAGCGTGGCATCTTCAAGCACTACCAAACCATCCGCGACCAGGCCCATCTCATCGGCGAGAAAGAATCGCGCGGTTGCTGCTATGCGGACAATTGGTCGAGCGTGCCGTTCCAACGCATGCCGAACGTATGGCTGGAACCAGGCAAGCCGACCACGACTCTTGACGAACTTATCTCCGGTGTTGAAGACGGGAT
>CAXSIG010000542.1:0-4321 GCA_964237255.1 uncultured Bryobacteraceae bacterium | reverse complement strand
CCGCCTGGGGATTTTGCGTTTCTTGTTCGCCCGGCGATTGCGATCGCGCTCCATTGAAGGTGTCGCCCACCACACCCGCCTGAAGGGAAATCAACGCGCCTGCGTCCAAGCTTTGCAGCGGCAAACCCTGGACCCGTTCCAGCGAAACGACATTGCTTACGGAACTGTTGATTGCTTCCAGCGGAGTAGCCGTAGAGTCTACGCTCACGCTCTCAGAAGTCGCGCCCACCTCAAGCTTGAGGTCGACGGTAATTTTCGCTCCTACTTCCAGTTGCACGTTCTCCGCGATTTCTCGTCGAAAACCCGGCGACTCCGCGCTCACCCGGTAGAAACCCGGCAGCAGCGACGGAAAAATATAGAGGCCTGAATCATTCGTGGAGGTCGGCAGCGCGACACCCGTTTTCGTGTTAATCGCGGAAATAGCAGCTTTGGCAACTGCGGCTCCCGTGGCATCCCGAACAGTCCCATAGATCGAACCATTTGTCGTTTGAGCATTGGCCGCTGATACCGTCAGAACCAGCCAAAAAGCAGATGCCGCCCATCGAAAGTGATGAACCATGTTTCCCCCAGAGTGAATTGTTATTTTGAAGTGCCGACACCTGAGGCGGCGTTGCAGGATTCAGAGAATTACGGAAACTATTGGCCGACTGCGCTGCCGGTCAGTAAATCTCGAATGGAAATGAGAATACACCGGATAGTATTCTTTCGCAACTAGGCAGATATTTTCCATTTTCATTAAAATTCCTGATACAATCCTCGGAATTGCCCAAAGGACGTTCCTTTTGGTGCATAGGCTGTGTTCGCCTTCCGCAGGCTCTATGAATGAGCCGACTTCGCGTTGATGTAAGAGTCACAACAAAAAGGGGAAGGTTGATGAAAGCAAGTACATCTACGGTAATTGCCGCTTTCGTGCTGGCCGTTTCGTTTTGCTCCGCCCAGGTGCAAAGAGGTTCCATCTCAGGAACGGTTTTCGATTCGCAAGGTGCGGTGGTTCCCGCTGCTCAGGTTACTGTCACTGACATCAGTACGGACGCTGTTTTTACTGTCAAAACCAGTGATGAGGGCACGTTCACGGTTCCCGGTCTGCCTTTCGGGAATTATGCGGTGCATATCGTGGCACGCGGTTTCCGTCGATGGGAGGCAACGAATGGTCAAGTTGTTACCGCCCAGGGTTCAAATCTACGAGCAAAGCTGGAAATAGGGGGAGCGAGCGAGGTTGTTACAGTCGAAGACGTTCAGGCTCCGGTCGATAGTTCATCGAGCGAATTAAAAACTCACGTCGATCGAAGGCAAATCATCGACCTGCCTTCCACTACTCGCAACCCCCTCGATTTCGCCACGCAAATGGCGGGCGTCACGTCGACAGGATCCGCCACATCCGGAGGGTCCATCATGAACGGGCTTCGTGGTTCCAGTAACAATCTGGTACAGGACGGCGTGGATGTGCGCGACAGTTTCATCAAAACTTCCGGCTTTGCCGCTGCAAGTAATATTACGCTCGAAAGCATCGGAGAATTCAGCATTACGGGCCAAAACGTCGGCGCGGATTCCGGTGACGGCGTGGTTCAAATCCGCATGAGCACAGCCCGCGGCGGCAATCAATTTCACGGCAGCGCTTTCTATGCCGGCCGCAATGACGCTTTCAACGCGAATACATGGACCAACAATTTCACGGGTACTCCGCGTCCGATCCTTCGCCAAAATCGCTACGGCGGATCGATTGGGGGACCCACGGACATTCCCAAGCTGTATCGCGCCAAGGATCGAACGTTTTTCTTCTTCTCCTACTCCGTGTTCCAACGTCACTTCCAGAATACGGACGCCAGAACGGTCTTGACGGCTCCAGCACGCACCGGAATTTTCTCCTATCAGGGTGCGGATGGAGCAACTCACTCGGTCAATCTTTTAACGACGAGTTCTCGCAATCTGCCGCTTAACTCCTTCACAAAATCGCTGATCGACGCCACTCCTCTGCCCGTCGCCGGTGGTTCAGTGAGCGTGAACCCAACCTCGGGAGACGGGCTGAACATCGTCGGCGTTCGCTTCAATAGTCCTGGAACGGAATTGGACAAGCTTTACGATCTGCGTATCGATCATAAGATCGTGGAATCGCGCAAGTGGGGCACGCATTGGCTCGAAGCCGTATGGCACTGGGAGCACGATCCTACCAGTCCAAGCACGGACGCGCAGTTTCCTAAAGGAATAGCGTCGAATTGTATTGGATCGGTATGCGACATCGCCACCGCCACAAATTTTCACCAACGCTTGGGAGCGCTGGCCATTAACTCCTCATTTGGCTCATCGATCTTCAACGAAATACGCTTTGGGTTCAGCCGGCCGGAGTATTCCTTCCTGCCGCCTACGCCGTTCGAACGAACATTCAACGTGTATTTTCCTGGTGTCGCAAATCAATCCCCCAATCCCACGGCGAACGCGTTCTCAAACCCCGAGTACGCTTATGATCCTCAGGGGCGACTCTCCCCTTTCTATTCGCTCGCCGATAATTTCACCAAGGTGAAAGGCACCCATACGCTCAAGATCGGCTTTTTGATCAGTTCGGCCTCCACGCATAGATTTAACGATTTCGCCGGCGGCTCAGGCGTAAGCGGCGGCGTAACGCCCGTTGTACTGCTTGGAAATAATGCAAACAACAGCGATGGCTTGAGCAATTGCGCGGGCTTCCCGAGCCTGCCTTCCGGAACTACTGGAAGCAGTACCTGTACCCGTGCGCAGAACATTTATGCCTCGCTCGTCGGACTGGTGAACAACGTTTCTCAAACTTACAACGCTATACCGGGGCAGGGTTATGTTCAAGGCCTTACCGACGCGTTTTGGATTCGCGAGAGAGCCTATAACTTCTACGGCCAGGATTCGTGGAAAGCAAGGCCAAACGTGACCGTAACCGCTGGGCTACGTTGGGAAGTTGTTCCGGCTCCGGACATGGTGAATAAGCGCATGCTGATACCTGGCAAAGAGCTTGGCGATGTTACGCCCTACGGCGCGCTGTTCCAAACCAATCCCAACGTCACCTACAACGATCTCCTTTCCAATCTGTCTTCGACAACGCAACTGGTTCCCGGCGGATCGAGCAACGGCAATCCGTTCTGGAAAACAAAATTCAACAATTTCGCTCCTTCCATCGGCGTTGCCTGGCAGCCAAACTCCAAGACAGTAGTTCGCTCCGGATACTCCATCAGCTATGTGCGCGATACATTGACGGTCCTCAGCAACGTCACCACAAGTAATCTCGGATACCTTGGCGGTGTTGAATCCAAACATCAATCAGGTACTGCCTGCGCCGGCATTTTCCGTTCCACAATCGCAGTATAAAAACTTTCTGGCGAGCTTCTCTTCCACCGGCGGTTCCGGTATTTACGCTATCGATCCGAATCTCCGAACACCGTATGTTCAGCAATGGTCGATTGGAGTGCAACGCGAACTTTCTCCGTCGATGGCGGTTGAAGTACGCTACGTCGGCAATCACTCCGTCGGCATGTATCGTGGCGACGATAAGAGCCAGCCGAACGTTACTCCGGCATTATTCGCGGAGTTTCAACAAGCGGCGAACAATCTTTCCGTTTGCGGTGCGAACCGTGTCGCGTGTACCGGCTCCGCCACCGGCGCCCTTCGCTTCGACAATCGGGGCTTGCCGGGCCAAGGAGCGCTGCCGACACTCGAGAAGATAACTTTCCCGACTTCGTTTTATTCAAGCACCACGTTCACCAACCAGTTCAACGCCGGACAACTCGCCCCGGGCCAATTTTGGTATCTGGTGAGTAACAATTGCACCCAACAGTTCCTGCTCGGGAGCGGCTGTAAAGGGCTCGGAACCTTGCCGGCAAATTTCTTTCTTGCGAACCCTTTGACAGCGTTCGACGAAATACTTACGAATGGCATGAGCTCCAGCTATAACGCGCTACAGACCGAGATTCGACGCCGGCTGTCCCGGGGCATACAGTTTCAGGCGAACTATACTTGGTCCAAAGTATTGTCGAACTCAGGGATTACGGGTTCGCAGAGCGAAGTGGACCGGACGTTGGATTTCCATCAGCAAAACTACAACCGAACTCGGGCAGATTTCGATATCCATCACACCTTCCATATCAACGGCGTATATGAATTTCCGGTTGGCACTGGCAGGCGCTGGGTTTCCCATGGAATTTCCGGAAAATTGCTGGAAGGATGGCAGACGGGTGGTCTCTGGACTTCGCGCTCCGGGATTCCCATGACATTTTCTTCCGGTATCGGAACGATTAACCGTAGCGGGGCTTCGACACTGAATCCCGCCGTTCCGATCGGGATCAGTGCTAGCGCGGTTTGC
>CAXSIG010000541.1:3478-4321 GCA_964237255.1 uncultured Bryobacteraceae bacterium | reverse complement strand
CTGGCAATCACGACTGGCGCGATCCCGCTTTTGCTTTGTCCGTTCACCCCATTCGATTGGGAGACGGTAGCTGGGTAGGGGCGTGCTCGATCTTGGGCCCGGGAGTCTCGTTGGGCGAACTCGCCATCGCGGCAATCGGAAGCGTAGTCTGCCAGTCCATTCCCCCGAATGAAGTTCATTCGGGAAACCCGGCTGTATTTCGCCGAACCCGGGTGCTGCGAGAACCCGGCGCACCCTCGAAACCAATCCTTGCATTTCGCAACGCCGGACGACATGGAAATTCTTCTTATTAATCAATTTTTTTGGCCGGATTCCGCAGCCACCAGTCAGTTTTTGACGGACTTGGCCCGCGAGCTTTCTGTGCGCGGCCACCATGTAACCGTGCTTTGCGGGGGCGGAAAAGCCTATGCAAAGGAAGACAGTTCTTCCCGTCCGGACGCCCGGATCCGGCGGTCCCTGTCGCTTCCGTTCGGGCGTTCGAAGCCCATGCGATTGCTGTCCTACGTTTCCTTCTTAACCACCGCCGGGTTGCTCGGCCTTTTCAGTCGTCGCAAGCCGGATCTGGTCGTTACCTTGACCACTCCCCCTCTGCTTGGTTTGATCGGGACCATGTTGAAGCTGGCGCGCGGTGTGCGTCATGTGTCGTGGGAAATGGATTTATACCCCGATGTGATCTGCGACCTCGGCTATTGTTCGCCCAACAATCCGTTTATCCGCATCGTGGGAGAATTAGCGGATTTCTCCCGCCGCCATGCGGATTCCATCATCGCGCTCGGACCTTGTATGGAGCGGCGATTGATCGAGAGAGGTATTCCGAAAGAGAAAATCCGCGTATCGGAGAAT
>CAXSIG010000541.1:0-3468 GCA_964237255.1 uncultured Bryobacteraceae bacterium | reverse complement strand
TTGAAGCTTTGCCTTTCCCCGCCGGGCAGCCGTACGAAATTCTGTACTCCGGAAACCTCGGCCTGGGACACGACGTGGATACCGTGTCGCAAACCATGCTCGCGCTTAAAGACGATCCGCAGTTTCACTTCACTTTTTCCGGCGGCGGCGGACGGCGCGCGGCGCTCGAAGAGTTTTGCGACAAGAACTCGATCGCTTCGGTCGCCTTTCAATCCTATTGTGCCCGCGAGGAATTGGGCCGGAGTTTGGGAAACTGCCACATCGGTTTGGTGACGCAGAACGGAAACTGCTCGGGCTCTATCGTCCCCAGCAAAGCATACGGCATCTTGGCCGCTGGGCGCCCACTCCTTTACATCGGACCTGCGGATTCCACTCCCGCGCTCCTGGTCAAGCGATTTCAGTGCGGATGGCATATCGATTGTGGCGACACCGCCGGACTCACTTCCTTGTTGGGCCGCCTGGCTCGGTCGCCCGAAGAGATTTACCGGGCGGGCAAAGCGGCACGGGCAGCGTTCGATCTTCACTATGAACGCCGCATTGGCCTTGACAACATTTACGAATCGCTATTCAACGAGAAGCCCTCGCTTGAGAGAGGAACGTCGACGGCGCCGCACGTTGTTACGAAACCGCTGCAATCTAACCCAGGAGTCGAACCATGAGAGCCGTCATCACCGGAGCCGCCGGATTCATCGGCAGTCACTTAACCGAACGCTTGCTAGCGGACGGATGGGAGGTTGTCGGCGTCGATAATTTCATCACCGGGCGTCCGTCCAATCTCGTGCCATTTTCCAGTTGTTCCCGGTTTCGATTCATGGAAGCCGACGCCACCGTCCCGCTTAACATCGGTGGGCGAGTAGATTGGGTGCTGCACTTCGCCAGTCCCGCTAGCCCTCCCAAATATCTGGCTAGTCCTCTCGAGACGTTGCGCATTAACTCGGAAGGTACGTATCACCTGCTCCAAATGGCATTATTGAAAGACGCTCAGTTTCTCTTTGCGTCCACCAGCGAAATTTACGGCGACCCGCACGTCCATCCGCAGACGGAGGCATATTGGGGCAATGTGAACCCGATCGGCCCGCGTAGCGTGTATGACGAAGCGAAGCGATTCGGCGAAGCGCTAACCATGGGCTTTCACCGCCTGAACGGCCTTCCCATCCGGTTGATCCGCATCTTCAATACGTATGGACCTCGCATGGATCCATATGACGGACGCGTCGTCTCCAACATGATCCGGCAGGCTCTGCAAGGCGAGCCGCTCACCATCTACGGTTCCGGCAAACAAACGCGCAGTTTTCAGTATGTGACCGATTTAGTGGAGGGCGTTTGCCGGCTCCTGCGCACGTCGCACTATGGCCCGGTCAATCTGGGGAACCCGCAGGAATTTACGGTACTCGAACTGGCTACCCTGGTACGGGAACTGACGCAGGTCGACGCGCCTTTGATTTTCGAAGAACTCCCGGAGGACGATCCCCGTCAACGTAAGCCCGATATCTCCGTCGCGCGGTCCTTGCTCGATTGGGAGCCTAGCGTCCGGTTGCGGGAAGGTCTCACTCGAACGATCGCTCATTTTCGAGACGAACTGGGAGACAGCCGAACGACCCATTTATCTCTCGCGCCGCAAGCCGAACTCCTGGCCGCGACGTGAGGCTGCTTTCCTACGTCCATCTTCGGAATATTTATCGTTCGACAGGAGCCGGCCGCGTGGCGCGGCAAATGACGGAACACCTCGCGCAGATCCCCGACGTCGATCTGCGCATCCTGGCGGACCGGGGCGATCACGAGCGCACCGTGACCAACGTAGGCGCACCCTGGACCAATTTTCGCTATCACTTCTTTCGACACGAAACCTCGCTTCAGCAAATCCGTTGGTTTTTGACGCAACAGCCGCGCGCCGAGAGCTTCTGGCCGGAGGCTCAGATTGTGTATTGCACAGGGGAATCGTTCGTTCCCACGAAGAAGGCGAAACTGGCCGTCACCGCCCACGACGCCGCAATCTTTGAGCAAGGTGCCCATTTGCAAAACAGCGCGCTACGCCGACAGCGTTTTAAGTGGGGATTGCTTTACAGAACGCTCGCCCGGCGAGCGGACCTGTTCCACACCGTATCTCAGTTTTCGGCGGACCGTCTGGCGCACTTCTTTCCTTCCATTCGCTCGCGGTTACGCGTGATTCCCAACGCGGCCGGCCAACGATTCTTTGAACCCGTTCATGAATCGGGTGAAAGATTTCTGCGGAAACAAAATTTAGCCAACCGTCCGTTTATACTGCTCCCAGGCGGTTTAAGCTTTAGAAAAAATGCCGATCTGGTATTAGCCGCTTGGCCGCTCCTGCGAGAGCACTGCCCGGATCTGCAACTGGTGGTGGTAAATCACTGCGATCCGTACTACGCCAAACAGGCCGAAACGTTGGGCCGGTCCATCAAGATGGTGGGCTTTGTCGACGACGACGACGAATTGGTTTCGCTTTATCGAGCCGCGCAAATTGTGTGGTTTCCGTCCCGCTACGAAGGCTTCGGAATACCGGTTTTGGAGGCAATGGCCTGTGGAACACCCACATTGGCGAGTGATGCTTCTTCCATTCCCGAGATTGCCGGCAATGCCGCTATATTGCTTCCCCCGGATCGTCCCGATTTGCACGCCGAAGCTCTGCAATCGCTCCTGAACAACGCCAGGGATCGATGCGAGCTTTCTTGCCGCGGTTCGAAGCGGGCCCGCGAATTCACTTGGGCTCGTTCCGCAAACCTGCTTCACACCCACTTCGCGGCCTTAGTATAGATGGGCGGCGATGAAAAGCCTTTTACAGCCCCACTTGGAATTAGCCAACTCAAAACCTTACGGCAGGTACGAGTAGATCGACCGCACCTGGTCGATGACGGGGTCTGCGAACCACGCCCTGGTCATCAGCGAATCTCCGTGCTTCACAGCCGCTTCCAAAACGGCGTATTTTTGGTCCACGCCACCATCCGTCACGTTGATTACGCTGAAGGCGGTGGGATAGAGTTTCAACACCGAGGGCGGCGTTCCCTTGCTGCCGCCGCGGAGTTCCGTATAGGGCGCCGTCACGGAATAGTAGGCAGAATTAGCGTGTTCGGGGATCAGCAGCACATCGGGAACCGCGCGAGCGACCTCCTGAACCACGCGGATATCCAGCGGGAAGCTGGAACTTCCGTTCGAATCGATATAGAACAGCGTTGCGCCCCATCGAGTTCGCGCATAGCGGATCTTCTCGATCAGAACTTGCGCGGGGCGCGGACTCTCCTCCTGCCAAGCGTTCCCTGCCCTCGCGGTAAAAGTCTGCGGCCGAATACAAACACCGACACGAAATCCCGCTTTGCGAAATTTCCCGAAGTATTCGTCAGCCAAACCGGCCATTTCCGGCGCGAGTCGGTCGAGCAATCGCGGGTCGCCCACATAAGATGCGGGCTGCGGATATTCCTCGCCTTCGATATCCCATGTCACCATGCCTTGAGC
>CAXSIG010000540.1:2501-4330 GCA_964237255.1 uncultured Bryobacteraceae bacterium | reverse complement strand
TGCAGTTCGATATCGAGCTTGGTCGCAACGCCGAAAAGGTCGGACAGTTTGGCTACGGGAATTTCGGCGCCGCCGCTTTGTGTAGCAATCTGCGCCAACAACACAGCGGATGGGGTGGACGTATCGCCGGCAACGGAAGCCTGACCGCCGACACCGACGACATAGAGGGGAACGCCGATGGATCCGATGGCATTGCGAAGCTCCACTTCCGAGTAGGGGGTGGAAGCCCACCGAAAGTCCGAAACGATCATTAGAGCCGATCGTGCATCGGGAACAGTGTTTTGGCCGGCTGCGCGGATGGCCTCCATGAAAGATGAGGGACCCGCAACGCTAGTCAGTGAAAAGCGGTCACGTGGATAAAGCTTGCAAAGATAATCCAGTAGCTCTCGTCCCGATCCCTGGCTTCTATTTGCCTCTTCCGCAGCGGCTATCTGAGTGTTGACACGAACAATGGAAGGATGACGGGCCGCATAGGTTACGAGAAGGTTTTCTTTGTCGCGCCGCAATTGCATCACTTGCGGCGACTGTTCGTTGGGTTCCGCTACGTCCCATACGATAGAAAGAAATACGGGCGCTTCCGGGGACACGAAGCCAGTCACTCGTTGTTCGATATCGTTATCGAAAACTCTGAAGGAAGTTTTGTCAAAGCCGGCTACGAAACGGTGCAGAGGGTCCGTAACGCTCACTGGAACGCGGATTACTGGAAAGCGTTCTCCATACTCGGTTCCGTTTGCGCGTGAAGGGGGTTGCTTTGGAGGGACAACCTGAGCAACCACCGGACCGACTTTCGGCGCAAGTTTTTCGGGAGCGTGCACGGAAGAAACTTGTGGCGCGACATTAACCCGAAGAGTCGACGCGGCGCTTGGACTGGCGAGCGCAAGGAACTGAGGCGCTCTGGTGGTAGCAAAAACTGCGGCCAAGAGCAGAAGAGACGACAACGCAAAACGCCGACGAAGGACGCGGGACCCGGCGTTACGAGTTCGGTCAAGCAGCATATCAATTCTCCTTTCCATTTGGGACGACTTATGGCCACTTGCGGCCGCGGCGGACGATTCAGAAAAACCGCAGAGTTCAATGACACGGGTCAGACAGCGCGCGTACGGACCCGCTCGACCGGTTGTCGCGACAACGAAATCGTCGCAGGCGATCTCTCGTTCCAGATCGATCCGGCGCGCGATCCATCGGAGTGGCGGGTGAAAAAAGAACGCTGACTCGATCACTTTTTGAAGGAACAGAGCTATGTCGTCAAGTCGCGCTAAATGGGCGATCTCGTGAAGGTAGACCTGCTCCAGTTCCGCTGCTTCCAGTGTGTCGATCAGGATTTGCGGCATGAGTACGCACGGACGGAATGGGCCGGTAGCTATCGGCGCTTCAGATGTGGACACGATGAGAAGGCGTACCTCTCTTCGAATGCCGCATCGGGCCACTAACTTTTGGAAGACCGTGTCGAGCGCTTCGTGCGGCTTGCCGGCCCGCTGTTTCTTGCGCTCAAGAAGCATGTAGCCGAGGCATAGTCGAAGGAGTAGAATGCCAGACGACAGCGTCCAAACGAGGACGATCGGTTTGCTCCATGCACCTGGGTCCCAGGTAATCTTCTGCGAAACCGGGGCTGTCGTCCAGGTGCGGGCGGTGTACGGGATGGCCACCGAGTTCGCAAGCAGTGTGGCGTCCGAGGCTACGCGATTCGACGACGTGATTGAGGGTAAGTTGACGATTGAAACATTACGGCTCGGCAGCAGAAACGCGGGAAGGGCAATTTGGGCAAGGAGAGCCACCCACCAAACTGTGTATCGCGTTGCGGCGTTCAGGGAATGCCGAAACATGCGTAG
>CAXSIG010000540.1:0-2491 GCA_964237255.1 uncultured Bryobacteraceae bacterium | reverse complement strand
CGACCGTGAGAGGAACACCGATCAACATTCCATTGAGTATCGCGATGAGTAGCGCGTTCATTTTTCAGCCTCCGCAGTTCGTTTCCGCAAACGGCTCAGTTCCTGAGGAGAGATCTTTTTCCGTTCGATCAGGTTCAGCGCCAGTTGGGCGGGAGAATCCTCAAAGAATCGCCGGAGTAAATGAGTCACCGCATTTTCTCTTACCTGATCGCGGTCTACCACGGGTTCGTAGATGAACGCGCGTCCTTCTTTGCGATGCCGGAGATACTTCTTCTTTTCGAGAATGCGTAGGGTTGTGAGGACTGACGAGTAGGCGAGAACAATTTCCTTCGGGAGCGCCGCCGCTATCTGCGAGACTGACGACGGACCGAGCCGCCACAAGAGTTCCATCAGGCGCAATTCGGCGTCAGTGAGTCCGAGGGATGTTTTTCGGGGCATAAACGAAATTTCCGGCTGCTAAGGAATTAATAGTTGGATGATACGGCTAAAGTGCGGATGCTGTCAACTAAATTCTTAATAGTTGATCGCGGTCGATGAATACAATGAAGCATGAAGCATCGATGGGCCATACCGTTCTCCATCCCTCTTACCGTGGCGTGCGTGGGAGCGGCGCTTTCGCAGGCGCCGGCTCCTGTTCCGTCCAACCTGACATTTGAAGTTGCGTCGATCAAGCCCAGCCGCACGCAAGGACCGGTCAGTGGAATCCGTCCCGCACCGGGTGGTGAGCGGTACGAAGCCGGAGGTTGCCCCGTGAAGCTGATGATTCAGGTGGCGTACCGGCTCAAGGCCGATCAGATTGTCGGTGGTCCGGGCTGGATGGATAGCGAGCGCTTCGACATGAACGCCAAAGCGGCAAAGCCGTCAAGCAGCGATGAGCTTCATGTCATGCTGATGAACCTGCTGGCGGAGCGCTTTCAATTGAAATTTCACAAAGAAAAAAAGGAGATGTCCATCTACGCGCTCACTGTGGATAAGGGCGGGGCGAAGATGACCTCACACGAGGCCGCGAACGGGGGAGAGCCTTGGATCGACCAGAAGATTGAGACGATAGTGCGCGTATCGATGAAAGCCACTTCCGCGCCGATGGACTACTTCGCGTTTCGGCTGTCGCAGATAATGGATCGCCCCGTGGTGAACTTGACGGACTTGAAGGGCGATTACGATTTCAGCCTGGATTACACGCGAGACTTACCGCCGGGCGTTCCAGAAAACTTCCGCTTGAATGGTGCACCTGTCGATACGTCCGGGCCTACCGTGTTCGCGGCTGTGAAACGGCAACTCGGGCTGGAGTTAAAAGCACAACGCGGACCGGCGGATATTTTTGTGATCGATCATATCGAGAAGTTGACCGAGAACTAGGTCAGAGCATCTTTTCTAGTACGAGCGTTTCGAAGTCAGCGACTCGTTCGAAGACGGCGTCGTTAGTGATCAGGCCGCTTGCTTTGGATTGAATGCCACATTGTCGAGAACCTTGCTCCGGGCGCTTCCTTCGCGATGGCAACTTGGTTCTTCGAGGAAAGAGTTACACCAGCTATCGCGTTGTTTAAGAACGAAGGTTGAAGCTACGGTAATGGAACTGAAAGGGAAACGCGGCTTGGTGACCGGTTCAACCAGCGGGATCGGGCTCGGCATCGCGGGAGAATTGGCAAGCCGCGGATGCGATGTCCTGCTGAACGGCTTCGGCGTTCCCAGTGCTATCGAGGAATTGCAAGAACATCTTAGAACGCAACACAATGTGCGCGTCGACTACTTCTCCGCCGATGTTTCTCAACCCATGGATTGCCGAGAGATGGTCCGGTATGCTCAAGAGAAATTCGGTGGAATCGATATCTTGGTAAACAACGCGGGTATTCAGCACGTTGCTCCCGTGGAGGACTTCCCCCCAGAACGATGGGATGCGATTCTGGCGACGAATCTTTCCGCCGCCTTCCACCTGACGGCCCGTCTCCTGCCTCAGATGCGAAGCCGCCAATGGGGCCGGATCATCAACATCGCGTCCGTTCATGGATTGGTCGGTTCGAAATACAAGTCGGCGTATGTCGCCGCGAAGCATGGGCTGGTCGGGCTCACGAAAGTTGTTGCGCTTGAGACGGCCGGTCAAGGCATCACCTGCAACGCGATCTGCCCCGGATGGGTGCTCACCGGAATTGTGGAAGCGCAGGTGACCGAACGGATGGGTAAAGGGAATCTGGATCGGGCTGATGCCGAGCATCTTTTACTGAGTGAGAAGCAGCCGTCTGGTCAGTTCACGAAACCGGATCAAATTGGCGCGCTGGTTGGTTTTCTGTGTTCCCGTTCCGCGGACAACATCACTGGCGCTTCCCTGCCCGTCGATGGCGCGTGGACCGCACAGTGAATAAGTTGTGGCCTAGCGCGGCACTCGCATTGACTGAGATCGTGCGGGACGGTATGACGGTGGCGATCGGCGGGTTCGGATTGTGCGGCATCCCGGAAGCGCTGATCGCGGCCCTGCGCGATTCGGGCGTGAAGG
>CAXSIG010000539.1:2965-4350 GCA_964237255.1 uncultured Bryobacteraceae bacterium | reverse complement strand
CGGGAATCAGCCGTTCCTGGTATACGACCAGTTCGGTCCCGAGCCCCTCTTTACCGTCTCCACAGGCGCGTACGAAGCCGATCTCAACGAGGGCGTTCTCGATTCTAGTCTGATCGCCGCGTTCACTTAGTTTGGTTATGCGCTGCCCTCCGCGGCGTCCGTGGTTGTGGTTACCTCAAGCGCCGAGTGGACCATTGGACTGGGACAGAACACTAACCGCCGGGACTTTATCAACTCAACCGTCTGACGGATCAAATCAACGTTTATCCTTACCCCACTCCGCCCGTAAGTCAAAACAACTTTTATCTGGATCCCGTACCGGTTACAGACGGCGGAGCTTCCTATCGTTATCAAGTACGCCACGTCACGTTGGACAACACCACTCCGTTTCCTATTACGGCCTCCCTCAGCTACGGGCAGTTTCTTTTACCCGCGCTCACCGGGGTCGTTGTTCATCCACAGGGTTATGTCATCGGGGCCCACTTCAATGCAAACGTGCTGGAAGTCCTTACGCTTCCCTCAACGCCCGCGACCGATTCGCAAGCCGTCGCCGCTGTAATCGTCGGTGGGCAGGGTACGCGCGCCGGACTCTTCAACGGACCCGCCGCGCTTACCGTTACTTCGGATGGCCGCGTTCTTGTCTTGGAACAGGGCAACGCTCGCATTCAGGCTGTGGACGTGAACGGCAATCCCGTTTATTGCTTTGCTGGCTCCACGTTAGGTAGCGCATCCGCCTCTGCGCTCACCGGTCTTGACCAGAAACTTGTCTCCGCTTCCTTGCGGGATGCGTTCGGCACGCTGAACGCTCCGCTCTCGTCTATCTGGCGCGTCCAGGATGGCTCTGCAATTTATTAACTGGCAGCTTCCGATACCGCTATCGCGGTTACTTCTTCAGGTTGCGCACTCTCCTCCATCTGGACCATTACCGATACCAGCCAGCCAACCGCACAGATCTTTACATGCACATGGAACGGCTCCGGGATTGACGTGGCAAATTCTACCGGGACCACGCTTTTCACCGCCGCCGCCTCGGATCTGGATACTCTGAATAGCGGGTCTGTTCCGTCCGATATCTATGCAGGTCTCAGTGCCCAAAATATAACACTGGTCGCGCCGATCTCCGTCTCCGGCAACGGTCTCACACTCCCGATGACGGATGTCGGCTCATTATGCCAGGGCCTTGTCCCATCCGATTTGAGCGGCGCGCTTAGCGGTTGCGGCATCACCCTCTCCACCTCCTCCCCGGTAGCGGCGAACGTCGTTGTGCAAGTGAACAGCGCCGGCAGCCAGTGGACGGTAACGATCCCGCCGGGCCCGTCACCTACCAGATTACTTCGCAGTCCGGTCAAGGAGTTATCGTGCAACTGCTCCCCTTCGTTCCTTTA
>CAXSIG010000539.1:0-2955 GCA_964237255.1 uncultured Bryobacteraceae bacterium | reverse complement strand
TTACAACCCGCCGAAAACAACGCTTCACTTACCTATCAAAGTATCGCGGTCGAATTGAAAGGATATATGTATACTTTCGGCTATACCGGCGCCGGTACCGGATGGCATCAATTATTTCGCCCAGGTACTGGTTGCGGATGTTATCGTCCAGTCCATTAAAGCGGTGGACCTCGCGAACAGTACGATTACCCTTCAAGTATCACGCTGTGGAGCAACTGACCTGCACCCATTTTTCGTCCAAGTGATCCCTAAATTTGTACTCACGTTTTAACGTTCAGAGCAATTCTGTAGGTGCCCTCGCAAGAACGAAACGCAAACTGAATTATCGGTCGGGTGAAAAGGATGGATCGTGCCAGATTACGGTACCTTCCAACATGGTCAGAAGTACGCGCGTTTTCGAAATATGTGAGGGCGGAACATCGAACAGATTATTACTCAGCACCACCAGATCGGCGGATTTTCCCTTTTCGAGCGATCCGCTCATGTTTTCTTCGTGATTGTTCCAAGCTCCATGAATCGTGTAAGCCGCAATCATTGTGGCTAGATCCACTTGCTCATTCGGCAGCCACGCGGGGCCAGACTCCGCATCGATTCCCCGCCGTGTAACTCCTACTTGCATTCCCTGCAAAGGATTGGGAGAGCTCACATTCCAATCACTTCCTGCTGCGATAATCGCGCCTGTGCGCGCAATGCTCCCGATCGGATAGAGTCCGAGCGATCGTGCAGGGCCTAAGATCGGCCACGTCAACTCGCGAATATACGAATCAGCTTGGGCCCACAGCGGCTGGAATCCGGCGCTTACGTGAAGCTTGCGAAAACGCGGTATGTCGGTAGCCTCAATCATCTCCAGATGCGCAATCTGAGGACGAAGGTCTCGCTCCCCAATCGCAGTTTGCGCTTCTTCAAAAGCGTCCAGGGTCACGCGAACCGCCCGATCACCAATTGCGTGGACATGAATCTGAAAATCAGCCTGCTCCAAAGCCAGCACCAACGGATTCAGTTGTTCCGGAGTGTAGTTCAGGTTCCCGGATTGGCCCGCCAATCGATCCAGATAGGGTTCCAATACGGCGGCCGTTCCCGATTCCAGCACACCATCAGCAAAAATCTTAGCGGCAGTAGGTTTAAAACGTTTGCCGGAAAAGCGCGCCCTCATTGAGACGAGGTCCTCAACCTGCTCCAAACCCCTTAGCGGACTGGCGCGTAAAGCGCCAACAACCCGCGCGCTCAGCCATGCTTCACGATCAGCCTTTAAATATGCATTGCAGTAATCCTCATCCAGGTTTGGATCCTGGAACGAAACAATACCAAATCCATTCAGTTCTTCCAGTCCACGACGTAAAAAACCAGCCAGATCCTCTGCGGAAGGGCGAGGCATTTTCGAAGACACCAGCGCAACTGCCGTTTCCCGCAATGTGCCGGACGGTTCGCCTGTCGCAGAATCACGTTCGATTCGTCCGCGAGGCGGATCCGGCGTATTCTTCGTGATGCCCGCAATCTTCAAAGCCTTGGAATTTACCCACGCAGAGTGCCCGTCCGCAGCTTTCAGGAAGATCGGCCGATTAATGAAGAATTCATCCAGCAGTTCTTTACGCGGATTGGCCGCGGTGAACAAGGGAAGCTCCCAACCCGCGCCCTTGAGCCAACCTGTGCCTGGAGCTTTCCCCGCACATATGCGAACCATCTGAATGGCCTGTTTGGATGTTTTCGCATCTTGAAGTTCACAAATCGACTTCTGTTGGCCCCCCAAGATGGTGTGAACATGTGAATCGTGAAATGCGGGAAGAACCATGCGTCCCTTCAAATCCACGACCGTAGTCGCGGGTCCGATAAAGGCCTTCGCGCTCTGGTCGCTACCAACAAAAAGAATTTTGCCATTTGCAATCGCGATGGCTTCGGCCCAAGACCTTGCCGCATCAACCGTGTAGATTGCTCCGTGCAGAAACACGCGTTCGGCCGTGGGAGCCGCGATGGCGCCGTACCAAGTAATCAGGACAGAGAAAAGGAGGCGTCCCGCCAGATTCATTGCTTATGTCTTAGAAGGAATAGCGTAAGCCGAATTGAAACACGCGCGGCTGCGTCAAGGTGGCGGTGTACTTTCCAAACGTGGCCGGAGTGCCAAAACGCAGACTTGCCGACCGGGGATCGAATCGAACCGAATTAGTCAGATTGAAACCCTCTGCCCGCACTTGTAGCGAGTGAACTTTATCGCGGAAAGTAAACAAGTCCAACCTTTTGTCCAGCGCGCCGTCTACAGTGAAATAACCATCGCCGCGCACGATGTTGCGGGGTCCGCCATCGTTCGGGTTGTTGATGGTGAGTTTGGAGTACGCGGCGGCGGGACTGGGAAACAGGTTTGGACCAGAGGCTCCACCAACCCCCGGCGCGGGTGCGTTCTTCGTCGTTTGCATGTCGACAGATCCGGACAAAGCCGCAAGCGACACGATGTACCAGGAGTTCCAGCATCCGCCGCAGGTAATGTTCGCCGGTAAGCCACTAGTAATGCGGGTGATTCCGGAGAGCTGCCACCCGCCCAGAATTCCGTGGACAAGTCCGTTAGTATGATTCAGGTATTTTCTGCCGTGGCCGAATGGCAACTCCGCCACCCAGAAAGCGCTCAAGTTATGCTTCGTATCGAAATCGGAAACTGCTTTCGATTGCCCAATGTTGTAGATATTGCGAACGTAGCCTGCATACTCGTCGGTCGAATTCGGTTCTTGCGCCTCGCGAGTCGATGCCAGATCAAGCGATTTAGAATACGTATAATTCAGGTCCAACTGCAATCCCTGACTGAACGCCTTTCGCAGCGTTACTTGCAGCGCGTTATAACTTGCCGTGCCGCGCGACTGAATGGCCCATAGGAAAGCAAATTGAGGATCGAAGATCGCATACTTGCCGAACTTGCTGCAACCGGGACTGCAGTACACATCGATGTTTTCGATCGGTCCAATGTAGTCG
>CAXSIG010000538.1:570-4364 GCA_964237255.1 uncultured Bryobacteraceae bacterium | reverse complement strand
GTCCTATTTGGTTCGCCCGGTTCCGGCAAGGGAACCCAGGCGAAGCTTCTGGTTCAGCACTTCGGAATCCCTCAAATTTCAACCGGCGACATGCTCCGGCAACACATCGACTCCGGCGATGCGTTAGGACTGGCCGTGCGCGACATTATGCGAGCCGGGTCGCTGGTATCTGACGAGTCGGTGAACCGGCTGGTGCAAGAACGCCTCAAATTCCCGGATACCGAACATGGATTCATTCTCGACGGTTATCCTCGGACTGTGGCCCAAGCAGTTGTCTTGTCGAAACTACTCGGATCCCTGGGTGTCAGTGAAATCGTCATCTATTTAAGAGTAGACTCCGATATCATCATCGGCCGAATTTCGGGACGCCGCCAATGTCCGGTCTGTGGCACGTTATATAACGCCACTTCGAAGCCGCCCCGCGTTCCAGGCGCTTGCGATATAGAAGGCGCGACCCTTATGATCCGCGAAGACGATCGCGAATCTGTTGTTCGGGAACGCTTAGCCGCCTACGACCGGCAAACGCGGCCCGTGATCGACTACTTCCGCCAAACCGGCCACAAGCTGGTAGAACTGGACGCGTCGACCGAAAGCCCCGACGCTTTGTTCGGCCGGATCCGGCACATTCTCGACCAGAACCAGGCGTCATGATCGTTCGCAAGACAGCGGAAGAACTGCAGAAAATGCGGAAGAGCGGCCTTCTGGTATATGAAATCCTTCAAAAACTAGGCGAAATGGCGGTTGAGGGTGTGTCGACTCAGGATCTTGAAATCGCAGCTGTAAAAATGATGGCTGACGCCGGGGCAAAGCCGGCTTTTCAGAATTACTACGTTCCTGCCGCCGGCCAGCGTTACAAATATGTTCTGTGCACTTCGGTAAACGAGGAAATCGTACACGGGATGCCTTCGCCGAAAAGGATCCTCAAGAAGGGCGATATCGTCTCGATCGACACAGGCGTCCAGCTAAACGGCTTTTACGGCGATTCCGCTCTCACCGTCGGCATCGGCGAAATTAGCGACCAGGCAAAACGGCTGATGGCCGTTACCCAGGAGTCGCTCGAATTAGCCATCGAAAAAGTACAGGAAGGCGTTCGCCTTTTCGATATTTGCGGCACCGTAGAGAAGCACGTGAAGGCGAATGGTTTCTCCATCGTGCGGGAGTACGTCGGTCACGGCATCGGTTCACAGCTTCACGAAGAGCCGCAGGTGCCGAATTATATCGATCCCAAGAACGAAAATCCTCGCCTGCGTGAAGGTATGGTCCTAGCAATTGAACCAATGGTGAATGCGGGTAAAGCAGCGACCAAAGTTCGTAAAGATAAATGGACGGCGGTGACCCAGGACAACTCCTATTCGGCGCACTTCGAACACTGTGTGGCAGTCACCAAAAACGGCCCTTGGGTTTTGACGCGTCCGTAAGCGGCTCAAACTATTGCCTATGACCGGTTACGCGCCCAAGTTGCTTGTCGGTCTCCTGTGTTTGCCGCTGGTTGTGATGGCCGCTCTTCCTCAGACCGCTACCATCCGCGCTCTCGTTTCCGGCCCTCGCGGCGATCTTTACGCGGCGGGTGCTTTGGATAACGGCGGCTTTGTTGCCCAAATTCCCGATGGATTTCTCTACCGGAGCGCTTCGCCTATCGATGCCATCACGGCGGCGGCGGATGGAAGTGTTTTCGCAACAGGCAGTGGATTGGGAGAGGATTCGAGCCTCCACGTTTTTGTCTTGAAATTGGATAGCAGCGGTCAACTCCGCTTCTCGCGCACGATTGCCGGCCCGCCTTCTTTAGCGAAGAGTATCGCGGTTAATTCGGCCGGCGAGGCGCTTGTGAGCGGTCGTTTCCTGCTCCCCGGATCCGCATCGACTTTCTCTACGACTCCCGACGCGGTAAGTCCTAAGTCCACGAGCCCCTTATACGGATTCCTGCTGAAAATCGATACCGCGGGACAAAATACGCTGGTGGCGATTCTGGGCTACGGTGGTGGTCCGGTCGCCTTCGATCTGGCAGGAAACATTTATGCCACATTTCAGGTCGATTCCCAAATTGATATCCTTCCCACGCCCGGAGCGTTTCAGACTACACATCCCGCGCAGTTCTGCGGTGGAACGGGGCCGACTGGAATTCCATGCGGCTCGGAATACGTGGTCAAAATCGACCCCGATGGAACAAAGCTTCTCTACTCCACCTATTTGACCGGCCAATTAGGCGCTACGCCGTCGGCGATCGTGGTAGATGCCGCTGGCGATGCGGTCATCGCCGGGACCACCTTATCGCATGATTTTCCCGTCACGCCCAACGCATTTCAGAAAGTAAACAACGCATCGTTCGTTTCCGTTCCGGCGAGTCTCCCTGCCGCTACCGCGGGCGTAATTTCTAAATTGAACCCAAACGGGACCGCGCTCCTTTGGTCGACTTATTTCGGGGGCTCTGGTTTAGAAACCATTGCGGATGCCAAGCTCGATTCCCTGGGTAATGTTCTTTTTACCGGATGGACCGCTTCTCCCGATTTACCTGGTGCTTCCAGCCCACCCCATCAGTGCCTCACCCTAAGCAACCCGCAAAATCCATACGCCGCAAGGTTGAGCGCCGATGGCAGCATGCTTCTGGGAAGCGATTATCTTTTTACGACCGATCGAACCGCGCCCTCAATTGCGGCTAGCCGGGATGGGTCGGCCGTTGTTGAAGCCGGCAACATTCTTACCCAGCTCGATTTTTCAGGATCGTTGCTGTCAGCCTGCCTGACCGATTCAGCCGATTTCGCAATCATAGATCGCGTTGCTCCTAATCAACTACTCACGCTGTTCACTGCGGGGGGAGCCACGGCCCAATCCGTTTCGTTCAACGGCATCCCCTCCGATGTGCTGTATTCCGGGCCAGACCAAATCAACCTTCGGGTGCCAGCGGATGCGCGCGAACAGCTGGCAGAGGTCCTGACCGCCGAAGTTTCCGGCTCCCATATCATCCGCGCCGTACAGGTGCTTCCCGAAGCGCCTTCCGCATTTCTTTCGGAAGGGTCCTGCGGAACTCTCGCGCTTGCGCGCAATGACGATGGGTCGTTCAACTCCTGCCGTAACCCGGCGAACTACGGATCCGTGGTGAGCTTCTATCTTAATGGTGTTGGCAGTGGAAACCCCGTCATCGCTCTTCGCGATCCCGATACCGGCATCGTTGTTTCCGCTGCGCAAGATCCAGATTCACCCCAAGGGGTTTGGCGCGTTCGGGTGCAGGTTACGCCCGCTGTGAAAACGATTCCAAGTTCCTTTCAATTTAATGCGCCCTATGAATTTGTCGTAAACGGAACCCCGGTTCGGGACGGCAAGATCATGATCTTCACAAGAGGAGCGTTGCCGCCTGTATTTTGACTTTGGACATTCATGGGTTACAATGGTCGATGCCCGAAGCACGCGTGATCGAGGAGTTGCCCAGTTTGCTGTACCGGCTGGAGCTCGAGAACAAAAGTCAGGTACTCGCGCACACCGCGGGTTCGGCGCAAAAGAATTTTGTCCGACTCCTTCCGGGAGATCGTGTGGAAGTGGAGTTGGCTTCCCGGGATCTAAACCGTGGACGGATCACAAAGAAGCTATAACGAAACGGAGTTTCCGATGAAAGTCAGAGCAAGCGTGAAGAAGATGTGTGACAAGTGCAAGGTGATCAACCGCGAAGGCGTGGTGAGGGTCATTTGCGTGATCCCGAAACATAAGCAGCGTCAAGGTTAAAGACAGGAAATATGGCACGACTCGCTGGCGTAGATCTTCCCAATAAAAAGAGAGCCGAAATCGGCCTGACGTATATTTAC
>CAXSIG010000538.1:338-560 GCA_964237255.1 uncultured Bryobacteraceae bacterium | reverse complement strand
GGCATCGGCCGGACCCGGGCCAAGTCCCTCCTGCATCGCGCGGGAATCGACTTCGATAAGAAGGTCGCGGACATGACCGAGGACGAAGTCAACAAGATTCGTACCATGCTCGAAGAGGAAGGCTCTGTCGAAGGCGATCTTCGCAAGGAAGTTTCTCTCAACATCAAACGCCACATCGAAATGGGTTCGTATCGCGGATTGCGTCATCGCCGCGGCTTGCCT
>CAXSIG010000538.1:0-328 GCA_964237255.1 uncultured Bryobacteraceae bacterium | reverse complement strand
CGGTTTACCCGTTCGTGGCCAGCGAACTCACACCAACGCCCGCACCCGAAAGGGACCGCGCCGCGGCACCGTCACGAATAAGAAAAAGGCAGGCCTGAAGTAACCGAATGGCGACGAAAGCAGACGCAAAAGGCGCCAAGGGCGCAAAGAAAGCTCCTCCGAAGAAGAAAGCCTTCAAGAAGAAGGAGCGCAAGAACGTCCACACCGGCATCGTTCACGTGCAGGCAACGTTCAACAACACCATCATCACGATCTGCGATCGCCAGGGCGCTGCCCTGGCGTGGGCGTCGAGCGGCGGCCAGGGCTTCAAGGGCTCGCGCAAGTCGAC
>CAXSIG010000537.1:0-4369 GCA_964237255.1 uncultured Bryobacteraceae bacterium | reverse complement strand
CGACCACGTTTCGCGATCAGCCCGATCTGTACGTGACGGAGTCCACATTCGAAGCTCCGAAGAAGGTGACGAATGCAAATCCGCAACAGGCGGAAATGCTGTGGGGCTCTACCGAATTAGTTTCCTATCGCAACGATGACGGTGTGCCGCTTCGAGCGACGCTTTACAAGCCGGACAACTTCGATCCAAAGAAGAAGTATCCGATGATCGTCTACATCTATGAGCGTCTGACCCAGAATGTGAACAACTTCGTTCGGCCCGCGCCGGGAACTACTATCAACATTCCGTTTTACGTTAGCAATGGCTATCTGATCCTCACTCCCGATATCGTGTACACCACCGGACATCCCGGCCAGAGCGCGATGAAATGCATTCTCCCTGCGATTGAGGCGGTCGTAGAGAAAGGCTTTGTCGACCGCGCTCATATTGGGATTGAGGGCCATAGTTGGGGTGGATACCAGATCGCCTACCTAATGACCCAGACGCATCTGTTCGCGGCTGCCGAAGCGGGTGCGCCCGTGGTCGATATGATTAGCGCCTATAACGGCATTCGTTGGGGCAGTGGCTTGCCGCGGCAGTTTCAATACGAGAAAACGCAATCCCGCATCGGCGGAACTCTTTGGGATAAGCCGCTGCAGTTTATTGAGAACTCTCCCATTTTCATGCTTGACCGCGTAACGACGCCGATGTTGATCCTTCAAAACGATAATGATGATGCCGTGCCGTGGTACCAAGGGATCGAGTTCTTCCTCAGTATGCGCCGGCTTGGCAAAGTCGCGTACCTGTTTAACTACAATGGCGAACCACACGGGATCCGTCGCCGTCCGGATCAGATGGATTTCACCGTTCGGATGCAGCAATTCTTCGATCGCTACTTGAAAGGCACTCCAGCTCCCGAATGGATGGAGAAGGGTATTCCGTATCTGGAACGCGAGAGAGAAAAAGAAAAGTTTAACCTGTCAATTTCCGAAGGCGGCGATCTCAAACCTCAGCCTTGATGATGCACCAGGGGACATTTCTGCTCTGGGTTGGCCTTTCGTTTTCGGGCTTATGCCAAAGCAGATGACACTGAGTGGCCCGTCAACGGCGGCTCGCTGAATATTCGCTATTCAAGTTTGGTCCAGATTACACCGGCAGAAGTCAGCCAGCTTAAGATTGCCTGGGTCTACGATTCGCATGGTGCGTTTAAAGGCTCTGAAATGCAGAGCAATCCGATTATTGTTGAAGGCGTGTTGTATGCAACGAAGACCAATCTGCATGTCATTGCACTGGACGCGATAACCGGAAAGGAGCTTTGGAATTAGATCCCGGGGTGGATCTGCGCCGCAGCGGCGATACCGGCATCGTGGCGTGACGGTGTATCAAGACCGTGTCTTCTTCACACACCGCAATTTCTTTGGGCTCTGGATAAAAAGAATGGTAAGCCGATTTCGACATTCAGCACAGGCGGGCACATCGATTTGCGTGAAGAACTCGATCGGCCTGTGGAATCCGTCAGTGTCAGCGCGAGTAGCCCGGGAATGATCTTCGAAGACTCAATTATCTTGGGGAGCACGGTGCCAGAAACCCTACCAGGGTCACCGGGGTTCATTCGTTCCTTCGATGCGAAGACCGGGAAGCTGAAATTGGGTATTCCGCACCATTCCCAAACCTGGAGAGTTCAGCTACGAGACTTTGGTCCAAAGCTTCGCACAAAATTTCGGGCGGAGCGAATGCCTGGGCCGGCCTCGCAATTTATCCAAAGAACGCGATGGTGTTTGCCTCGACAGGCTCGACGTCGTTTGACTTCTACGGAGCAAGCCGCGTGGGTGACAATCTGTTCGCCGACTGCGTGTTAGCGCTCAATGCGCATACAGGCAAACGAATTTGGCATTTTCAAGACGTAAAACACGACGTATGGATCTGGATTTCCCGGCAGCGCCAAGCTTAGTTACGGTAACGCGCAATGGCAAACCGGTGGAGGCAGTCACACAAATTACAAAGACGGGTTATGTGTTTGTTCTGGATTGAAAAACAGGCGCGCCTTTGTTCCCGGTGAAATACCGCAAGGCGCCCGCTTCGAAATTGGATGGCGAGGTTTTAGCCAAGACGCAGCCCTATCCAGTTGCTCCTCCGCCTTTTACGCGCCAAACTTTACAGAAGATATGGTGACGAACCGGACACCGGAAGCGCACGCGGCAGTGCTGCAACAATTCCGAAAATACGATTCGAACGCATGTTTACGCCGCCCAGCAATCGCGGCACGATTCTCTTTCCCGGTACGGACGGAGGCGGTGAGTGGGGAGGCGCGGCGTATGAACCGGCGACCGGGCCGCTTTATGTAAATTCGAATGAGCAGCCATGGATCATCCGAATGGTTACGCATGACACGACGTCCCTGTACAAAAACGATTGTGCGGGTTGTCATGGCGGTAATCTAAAAGGCGCGCCTCCTACGTATCCTTCGCTGGTCGATATCGGAAACGGCGCACACGGGAGGAGCTAGTTACCGTCATCCGCGAAGGAACCGGGCGCATGCCGGGCTTCAGTCACTTGGGCCGCAACATCATTCTGAATAAGGGACAGATCAGGTGGCAGATTCCGTTCGGCGAATATCCTGAGCTAGCCGCCAAAGGAATAAAGGACACTGGCAGCGACAATTACGGTGGCCCGGTCGTCACCGCTAGCAGACTGCTGTTTATCGGAGCAACCAGCTTTGATAACAAGTTTCATGCGGATGACAAGATAACGGGCAAATTGATCTGGGAAACCGTCCTTCCGGCGGCGGGAAATGCCACGCCGTCGATCTACGAATTAAACGGTCGCGAGTATGTAGTGATCGTGTGCGGTGGTGGGAAGAATGAGGCGGCATCCGGCGGCAGTATCGTTGCGTTTGCACTTCCCGAATCAAAGAATTGAATCTGTGGGGTAACGCGTCAGCTTCAGAATTTCGATTCAGTCTTTTCAAATTTGTCGTGCGTTTGAAAATCAGCGCTCCTAACGTGTCTTGTCGACAACTACTGCGCCACCCTTCATCACCCACCGAACCTTGTCGATCGCGACTTTTATATCCGCGAGCGGATCGCCTTCGACGGCAACCACGTCGGCGAAATAACCGGGTCGAAGTGCCCCTATCAATTTCTCCTGTCCCAGCAGCTCAGCGCCGTTTTCTGTTGCAGCCCGGAGCGCCTGTTCCTGGGTCATGCCGGCCTTTACGAACCAACCAAGTTCGCGTGTGTTCTCGCCAAACATGGTGTACACGGCATCCGAACCCATAGCGAATCGCACACCCGCTTTCCGAGCCTTTTTTGCAGTCGTTAAATTGCGTGCGATGTAATCGTTTAAGCCTTCCACCGACTTTGCCGAATACCCAAGCAGCTTATAATTTTCGGCGTAATAGCGATTATGATCGATGGTCGGAACATACCAGGTTTTCCGCTGCACCATATCGGCGATTGTGTCGTCGTCCATATCCGTCGCGTGCTCCAGCGAGTCCGCCCCAGCGCGAACAGCATCGCGCGCACCCGCCGGCCCATAGCTGTGAATCGCGATTCTTTTCCCTAGCGCGTGTGCGGCGTCCACTGCGGCTTTCATCTCCTCATAAGTAAATGTTTCCAACTGCGTCACGTCCGGACCGGAGCCGGTCGAGCCATACATCTTAATGTAGTCGGCGCCTGCGAACACCTGAAGACGCACCACGCGCATAACTTCCGCAGTTCCGGTAGCCGTATTCGGTGTGATGTTTGCGCTTCGCTGAATTTGCAGCCCATACCCTGCGACGAACATACGCGGACCTGACATCAGTCCTGCGTTGATCAAGTCGCGCATCGCGATATCCGAATAATTCTGCGCGCCTAAATCTCGTACCGTTGTGACACCGGTTTCCAGTGTCTTTTTCGCATTGGCTGCGGCCAGGTAAACCACCGCAGAGCCGCGCCCGGCTTGACTAACGGGGTTCTGCTGCACATATGTCATATGCGTGTGTACATCGATCATGCCGGGGATGGCCGTGTAGCGCGACATATCGACCGCGCTTGCCGGACACGCACCCACACTCTCGATCTTGTCGGCCTTCGTGTTCACGCAAACATTTTTCTGCACTTTGTCGCCATCCCACACCGTGCCGAACCGGTAGGACGCGCCATGTGCCGGAATAGCCAACACAAAGGTTGCGATGCTGAGGCCAACGAACACGAAACGCTTCCGCATCGCCGTGAACGAGTGCCCTGAATAATAGGAACGTGGCATTGCGTTCAGAATTTGATCACGACGGCTAACTCGGCCTGCTGTAGGTTGCTGGCACCCAGGGTGCGACCGAAGTTCGCCGAATCGGCGCGGGTGGTTGTGCCGCCAGTGAGGTTTGTAACTCCCAACAAGTTGAACACTTGGC
>CAXSIG010000536.1:0-4369 GCA_964237255.1 uncultured Bryobacteraceae bacterium | reverse complement strand
GGGTCGTGTTCCGAACGGAGCGATCATCGAGCGAGCGCCTCCCTCTGTCGCACCCGGAGATCATCTGAATTTGCAAATCAAGCAGGCCGACTTTACAACAGCCGCGCGTGTTTCCGCCGCTGTGAACAAACGCTTCTCTCCAGCGACCGCGAAGGCTGAAAATTCCGCGTTGGTCAGCATTCAGATCCCGGACGAGTTTAAAACGAAGCCGATCGAATTTATGGCGGAGCTTGAGGCTCTTACCGTGGATGTCGACAGAGCGGCCAAAGTAATCGTAAATGAGCGCACGGGAACGATCGTGATGGGCAAGGAAGTTCACATTTCCCCGGTTGCGATTCTTCAGGGCGACTTGAACGTCGAAATTCAAACCATTCTCGATGTTTCGCAACCCGCACCTCTCTCTCAGGGTAAGACGGTGGTTTCTCCGGAAGTAACTGTAAACGCCAGGGAAGAAAAAGCTCGTAACGTGATTTTGAAAAAGGGCGCGACTGTAGAGGAACTGGTACGGGCCTTGACGGCTATCGGATCGACGCCTCGCGATATCGTTGCAATTCTTCAGAGCGTTCGTGCGGCGGGAGCACTTGAAGCGGAGTTGGAGGTTATCTAAGAAATGCGTATTCCCACCGTAACCGACCTTTCCAGCGCGTCCCCGGATCAGGCGAAGCAGGGGAAAATCAAAGATGCGGCGAAGCAATTTGAATCTCTTTTGATTGCGCAAATGTTGAAGGGCATGCGAGAGAGCGGGTCCGGTTGGCTTGGGTCCGGTGAAGATCAAGCGATGGATTCCGCCATGGCGATGGCCGAAGAACACTTCGCGTCCGCGTTGAGTGCGGGTGGAGGATTCGGCCTCGCCGCATCGGTTCAAAGCGGATTGGACGCCGCAACTCACCCCGCAAAACTCCAGGACTGATTCGCGGTACCGGGAGACTGTGCGTAAACGGCTGCGGATACATCCGTAACGGGTTGCCGTTCCTGCGCGGCGATTTGCTCCCAACCTTCCTGTAAGGTAATCAGCAAACCAAGTACTTCGGCGATTGGGCCGTCGGCTTTGTCCAGGTTCGCCTGCAGTAGACGACTTACACAATAAGAATAAAGTTCGTGGAGTCGCTTAGCGGTGTCGCCTCCCTGTTCTAGATCGAGCGATCCGGTTAGCTCCCCGAGAATATCGCACGTCTTCGAAATCGTCGCGACGCGTTTTTGGATATCGCCCGACGCGAGGTGCTGCCGCGCGCTCCTTAATTCCGAAACGGCTTTCCCGTACAAAAGGCAGATCAGTCGCAAGGGACTGGCCGATAGAATCTCATCGTCGAAATAAGCACTGTACGGGTTTCTCATGGCTATAAGGTCTTATCGGCTAAAGCGGCGGATTGTTGAGATAAACTCTCGCTTATCTCCTGGGCAACTCGCAGGATGTATTCCGAGGGAAACTGCTCGATTAGCTTGTTTGTCTCTCGGTCGACAATACGCACCACGGCCTCCCTTGTGGCAGGATCGATTGCGACGGAAAGCTGACGAGAATCGTCGGGGGATCCGGAAGCGTTCAGTAATCTAACGGCGTTTGAAACTGCTCGGTTATTCGCGACCACATCGGGTTTCGCGGTTTGGTCCAAAGGCTGTGACCGGTCGTAAGTAGCGGACGGAATGACCATTTGTGTTTTTGTCCTACTTGCGTTATCGGACGGAAAAGCGAGTAATTTTAAGAAATCCTACAGCTTTTTGTCCTGGGGCCGATGTAACCATCAGTGACCGGTTCTCTCCTCTTCCTACGACTCATACTTCTTTCGGCTGAAGACGGCACTGCGGCGCAGGTGGCATCGGCGGCACGGCAGCAGGATTCAGTCCAGGCACAACGAAATTCGGTCAGAAGGCAAATCAGGATGGCTCCGGCTGCGCCGGCAGCGTTCTTTGTCGCGATGGATGAGAATAAACCGCAAGCGATAGACTGTGCGGCTATCAGCCCGTTTGAGGCGAGCGGTTTGGTAAGAAATGCCGCGCGAAAAGCTGGGATCGATCCAAATCTTCTTAATGCTGTGGTGGCGCAAGAATCGGCATGGAAGCCGTGCGCCGTCTCAAGTAAGGGAGCAATCGGGCTTGCTCAACTAATGCCCCAAACAGCCATGGGACTCGGCGTAAGCGACCCGCTCGATCCCGCACAGAACCTTGCTGGAGGGGCGACACTCCTGAAGCAATTGCTCGTCAGATATGGCGGCGACCTAAACCGTGTACTTGGCGCCTATAACGCTGGGGCGTCTCGCGTCGATGCCGCAAATGGCGTCCCCAGAATCCCCGAAACGCTAGACTATGTCGAAAGGATAATGGGAACGCTCAGCGCCCCGGCGCAATAATATTCCGGGTCAGCAAATCCGTCATCGTGAAAAAGATCATGATGATGAAAAAAACGAAGCCACTCGCCACGATGGTCTTCGTGAGCTTGGTGGCATATTTGACGTGCATGAAAAACAGGATCACCAAGGACGCTTTGAAGATGGCGATAATAAGCGCAACTACAAGATTAAATCTCCCGAGCTCCAGCCGCGCGACCAGATAAGTCACCACGGTAAGGACCAGAAGCGTCAGGAAGACTGCCCAGTAAGTTTTGACGGGAACAATGTGCTCTTGTGACATAGCGGTTCAGAACTTCTGCGGATCGATTAAATAGAGTAGCGGGAACAGGAAAATCCAGACGATATCGACAAAGTGCCAGTAGAGGCCGAACATCTCAATCGGAGTATGCCAGCCTGCCGTGTACTTACCTTTAATCGAACCGCTAATCAGCACGAGCAAAATTACACCACCAATGATCATGTGGCTGGCGTGCAAACCCGTGAGTCCGAAATAAAGAGCGAAGTAGAGAGAAGCATGTTGCGGGTCAGCGCCTTCGAATTCAAAGTTCGGTCCCGGTATCTCATGGTGAACCCACTTGTCATGGTATTCGTACGCCTTGACTCCCAAGAACACTCCGCCGAGAAAAAGCGTCGCAATCAGGAAGGCAATAAGCGGCTTTTTCTTCCCCAAAGCAGCCGAATGGACCGCCATAGCCATCGTCATACTCGAACCGATCAGGACAAGCGTATTGATTGCGCCCAAACCGATATTCAGCTTCTGGCTCGCCGCCGCGAAAGCTAACGGATAAGCATGCCGGTAAGCGATGTACGCCATGAACATCCCACCGAAGAACAACACCTCGGTAACGAGAAACGTCCACATCCCAACCGTGGACGCTTCCTTTTGCTGCTCGGCCGTTTCGAAATGATGCTTAAGGTTGATGGCGCTAGTGTGCGACGACAACGGTCTTGGCTCCCTGACCGGCCGCGTAATCGTAGGCTTCGGTCGTAACAACAGGTGTGATGGCGAAATTTTCGGTGGTAGGCGGGGATTGTGTCTGCCATTCCAGGCCGCTCGCGCCCCATGGATTGGGACCCGCAATTGCGCCGTTCTTCAGCGAGTACAGCAAGTAGATGATCGGCATCAACATACCCAACCCCAGGACTGTAGCACCAGCGGTCGAGAGAACGTTATAAACCTGAAACTCCGGCGGATACACGTGATAGCGCCGCGGCATTCCCAGGTATCCCAAGATGAATTGCGGGAAGAACGTCAGGTTGAAACCGACAAAGATAGTGATGGCTGCAACCTTCGACCACATATCGTCGTACATCCGGCCTGTAATCTTAGGCCACCAGAAGTGCAGCCCACCAAGAAAACCTAGAATCGCGCCACCCACCATAATGTAGTGGAAATGCGCGATGACGAAGTAGGTGTCGGTTAAGTGGACGTCTAAGCCCATTGCGGCCAGAAACAAACCAGTCAAGCCACCGATAGTGAACAGCCCGATGAAACCCAACGCGTAGAGCATGGGCGTGGCAAGCTCGACGGATCCCTTGTACATGGTCGCCGTCCAGTTAAAAACCTTGATCGCCGACGGAATTGCTACCAGAAAGCTCAGCACCGAGAACACCATGCCCGCGTAAATGGACTGGCTGGTGACGAACATATGATGTCCCCAGACCAAGAAGCCGAAGATCGCAATCGCAACGCTAGACATGGCAATAAATGAATACCCCATTGGTTGCCGGCGCGAGAAGGTCGAGATGATTTCGCTGACGATGCCCATAGAAGGCAGAATCATGATGTAAACGGCAGGGTGCGAGTAAAACCAGAAGAGATGCTGGAACAGTACCGGGTCGCCGCCCAGCGCCGGATCAAAGATACCGATGTGCAACCCTCGTTCAAGCGCCAGCAGCAGGATGGTGACGGCTAGGACGGGCGTACCCAGAATTTGGAGCAGGCTGGTAGCGTAGTGTGCCCAAACGAAAAGCGGCAACCGAAACCACGTCATGCCGGGCGCCCGCATCCGGTGAATGGTGAC
>CAXSIG010000535.1:0-4377 GCA_964237255.1 uncultured Bryobacteraceae bacterium | reverse complement strand
GCCACGAGAATTCGGCAACCATCGGTCTCAAGCGACGCAAAGGGAAAGTCCTCTTTGCACTCAATCGGATGAAATTCCGCCCGAGTTTGAAGAGACTGCCACAAAGAATAGCTCATAACTACACCTAAATTTGGCGAAATATATTCGGGCATGGCTATTACACCCACCTTCTCCGTCCAATCTGCAACTTAGCAATCCGTTGACAATCTCGGCAAATCACACTATTGTCTATCTAGTATGTCTAATTGGCCCAACCTCCTCCGTTTCAACTCTCGTTGTTGTTCCTGCCGGTAGCACGCGACTCTCTTTTGCATCGCTGTGGAGTAAGGAGGAACGAAATGTTTCGGGTAATTGGTATATGGTTGGTCCTAGCATCGAGCACTCTCTTCGCACAAAGCGGAAGTAGCGCTATTTCAGGATTTCTGAAGGACATTTCCGGGTCGCCCGTTGCGGATGCGACCATCGTCGTCACGGAGTTGCAGTCCGGAGTGCGCAGCCGCGCTGTCACAAACCGCGAAGGACTTTTTCGGGCGAACTCCTTAACGCCGGGAACATATCGGCTGGAAGCGGATGCACCGGGCTTTGATCGCCTGACTCGTGAACCACTTACCGTGGAGATCGGTCAAACCGTCGCCGTCGACCTCACCTTGACTATTGGTCGTCAGAGCGAAACCGTGGTGGTGAGTGAAGCGGCGCCTGCTATCGCATCGCAATCGTCCGATGTAGGTCAGCTGGTGAACCGTCAAATGCTGGCAGGACTTCCACTACCGAACCGCGCGGCATCTACTCTCGCGGCGTTAGCGCCGGGAGTCGTCTTAATCGATAGCGGCGCGGGAACAGCCGAAAACTATCCGGTGTTCAGCGTGGCTGGTGGACGCGCCCGGAATCAGAACTTCACATTGGACGGCGGTAATGTTTCGAATGCGGTCGGCTTAACCCGCCCGCAACAATTAACCAGCCTGCCTGTCGACGCGATGCAGGAATTTCGTGTGATTGCGAATAATTACTCGGCGGAATATGGGCACTCGACCGGTGGAATCGTCACGATGTCCACTCGCTCAGGCACAAACCAATATCACGGAAGCGTTTTCGAGTCCTTGCAGAACGATGCGCTGAACGCGCGTAATTTCTTCTCCGCGAATCGCTCGCCCGTTCGCTTGAATCAATACGGCGGCACACTCGGCGGTCCCATTCGCAAAAACAAAACGCACTTTTTCGTGACCTGGGAGGAAACGCGGCAGCTTACCAGCTTTGATGTCGCCTCTACCGTCCCCACCCTGTCGAATCGCGAAGGCAACTTCTCAGACCTGCGAAGCACGTCCAGCGCACCCATTCTTATCTATGACCCATCTACCGGCTCGACTGCGGCAGACCGTCAGCTTTTTTCGAGTAACATGATCCCGCGTTCCCGCTTCGATCCCGTAGCGGCCGCCGCTCTCGCCTATTTTCCCCTGCCAAACCGCACCGGCACATCGACGAATGCAAACAACTACATCGGAAGCAGCCGTAACGTTCTGAACCGCGACATCGTCGTCGGCCGTCTTGACCATCAGTTCCGCCAAGCCGACCTGGTTACCGCTCGCTATTACATCAATGATGCAGCCACGAATAATAGCGGCACCTACGGCATCCCGGCGGCCGACCCGCTGGCTGATATCACCGATGTGCGCGTGCAAACTATCCTGGGCGCATACACGCACATCTTCAGCCCGACGGTGACGAACGATTTCCGCTACACCTATCTGCGGCGAAAATTCCTGGATAGCCGGCCCGGTTACGGTGAAGACTACGCGACGAAAATCGGCCTGACCGGCGTCACTAACGCCGCATTCCCGGCGTTCACCATTCCCGGATACGGCGTTCCGGCCGGCTTTATCGCTGGCAACGTCACCATCCCGAACACGGGAGCGGCGTTAGGCAACCCTACCATGGTGTATCGCTTCCAGACACCCATCGTTGATCAGCAGTTCCTCGATGCTGTGTCCTGGTATCGAGGCAAGCACGCGTGGAAATTCGGCGCCGAGTACCGCGCCGGAGCGAACGACGAGATTCGCGACCGTGGATCGGCGGGTAACTTTACTATCAGTCCGCTTATCACGGGCCGTCCTGGAACTTCGAATACGGGAAATTCACTCGCCAGCTTCCTGTTAGGCGAAGTGAATGCGGCCAGTATCCAGGTATCGGACAAGATACCGTCACGCGCATCGTACATGGCGTTCTATGCCCAGGACGATTGGCGCATCACGGACCGGCTGACGGTTAGCGCCGGAGTCCGTTGGGAAGTGGAGTTCCCGCGCTATGTAGTGGGAAACAAACAAAATTCGTTCGATCCGAAGGCCATCAGTCCAGTTTCCGGCACGCCGGGTGTCGTGACGTTTGCCGGGGTGAATGGAACTCCTGAGCGGGCATTTCGAACGGATTGGAATAATGTTGGCCCAAGGCTGGGCTTCGCCTGGCGTCCTTCGAATATGGGCAACACAGTGATCCGGGGAGGCGGAGGCATTTTCTATGGACCTACAGTAAGCAACACCATCGGCGACGTGGCCTCGCTCGGGTTTTCTACGTCATCCAGCTACTCGGTGTCGCAGGCCGACACCCAAAGCGTATTCCGGCTTCGAGACGGATTTCCAACGGCCGTTCGCCAACCCCTGACAGCCGGCTTTGGCGCGGTGGCCGCCGGACAGAAGCCGAATACATCAGTATCCTTCTTCAACCCAGGGCAGGTTGCTCCTCTCTCGTATCAATACAATTTCGACATTCAGCGCGAAGTCGCCGGCAATTTAGTGCTGGAGGCCGGCTACATCGGAAACGTAAGCCATCACTTAACCGCAAACGACCTCACACTGAATCAGGTTGCTCCACAATCGCTGGCGTCCGGTAATACGCAAGCGTTGCGGCCCTTCCCGCAGTTCAGTAACGTGACCTGGATCAATCCCTCGATAGGAAATTCCACGTATCACGGCGTATTTCGTGAGGGCGGAAAAACGAATGAGCGGAGGCCTTTCTTTATTGGCGCACTACACCTTCTCGAAGTTTATCGACGATGTGGAAGCCGCCAATGAATTCGGTTCCACGGGGAGTTACATGGATGCGTACAACCGGGGCCTCGATAAGGGGCTGAGCGGGAGCGACGTACCGCATCGCGCCATCGTGTCATTGCTGTACCAAGTCAAGGACAGGCATGGAATCGGTTTCTTTCCCGGTTTGCTCGGCGGGTGGAAGATCGGCGTTTGGGAGACTGCGGAGTCCGGCCCGGCCTTTACGGTAATCACAACAGCCAACACAACGAACGCCTTTCCCGCGGGATCCCTACGCCCCAACCTGATCCATAGTGCCGCTCTGCCGTCGGACCGGCGAACCGTAAGCCGCTGGTTTGATACCTCGGCCTTTGCGAACCCGCCCGCCTTAACGTTTGGAAACTCTCCTCGATCTGGCCTGCGCGGCGCGCCGGTCGTCACTACGGATACCACGTTAGAGCGTAGCTTCTCCCTGAGCGAACGGATGAAGTTGGACGTTCGCTGCGAGTTTTACAATCTGCTGAACCATGCGATCTTCAACATTCCCGGGTTCACGTATGGAACAGCGGATTTCGGCGCCGTGTCTAGCGCCAGGGCTCCACGTACCGCCCAGCTAGCGGCCAAGTTCAGTTTTTGACTCGCGCGACCGCCCGGGGAACTTCTGCCAGACTAGAAGCAGTACATGGCAACTCGAATCACCGTGGCCGATGCGGCCCAGCATGTAGACCAGACCGTCTCGATACCGGGCTGGCTCTATAACATTCGTAAATCCGGCAAGATCATCTTCCCGCAGCTAAGAGACGGCACTGGGTTGATGCAATGTGTGGCGGTGAAGAGCACGCTGCCGGAGGAAACATTTGAAACGTTGAAGGGCTTGACTCAGGAGAGCTCGCTCACGCTCACCGGGAAGATTCGCGCCGATGCCCGGGCGCACGGCGGGTTCGAAATGGATGTGGAGAGCGTTGAGGTTCATCAGCGCGTTTCCGAAGATCAGCCGTATCCCATTACGCCCAAAGAACACGGCACCGAGTTCCTGATGGACCATCGCCACCTTTGGCTCCGAAGTCAAAGGCAGCACGCGATTATTCGCGTTCGGCACACCATCATCAAAGCGGTTCGCGATTACTTCGATACTCACGGGTTCACGCTGGTCGACACACCGATCTTCACGCCTGCCGCTTGCGAAGGCACCACAACGCTTTTCGAAGTCAATTACTTCGACGATGACAAAGCGTATTTAACGCAATCGGGCCAGTTGTATAACGAAGCCAATGCGATGGCTTTCGGGAAAGTGTATTGCTTCGGCCCCACCTTCCGCGCGGAGAAATCAAAGACGCGCCGCCACTTGACCGAGTTTTGG
>CAXSIG010000534.1:511-4406 GCA_964237255.1 uncultured Bryobacteraceae bacterium | reverse complement strand
GCCGATTCCGCAGTCAACGAATCCTTCTCAGACGCAGACCTGCTCGACTACCCCCAGTACACCCGGCCCGCTGACTTCCGAGGCTGGACCGTCCCTGACACGCTACTCAGCGGCAATCACGAACAAATCCGCAGGTGGCGCAGGGAGGCCGCTCAAGCGAAATCCCAACGGCGCTAGCCCCGGTGGTACTGCTCCACCAAACCGCGCAGCCTTCCCCCATATTCCTTCGATAGAACTCCGGACCCGAACCGCCATCCCCAATTCCCATCCGCCTTACCGGGCGTATTCATGCGCGCATCGCTTCCTTCCCCCAGAACGTCTTGCAAAGGGAAAACAACCGTAGATGCCGCCGATTTCATCAGCGCCTCGATGAATACCCAATTGATCGGACCGCCCTCCGTGTCAAAGTAATCGAGCGCCTCGTCTTTCTCCTTCGCAATCTCTTCCGGCGAACGCGTGCTGTTGTGCAACGCCGTGCTTTCCCACCACCCCACAGTCGTGTCGTTATCGTGCGTACCCGTGTAAGCGAAGCAGTCCGGCGTGTAACTGTGCGGCTGGAATTCTTTGGCCTGCCCCCCGCTCCCGAATCCAAACTGAAGTACTTTCATTCCAGGAAATCCACAACGCTCGCGCAATGCCTCCACATCGGGAGTGATCATGCCAAGGTTTTCCGCCACGCAAGGCAGTTCGCCCAGCTCTTTGTGAGCGGCATCGAAGAACTCCTCACCCGGAACCTGGACCCACCGTCCGTTCACGGCTGTTGTCTCACCGGCGGCCACTTCCCAACGCGCTGCAAATCCGCGAAAATGATCCAGCCGAATCAAATCGAACATCGCGAACGAGACGCGCAAGCGCTCCGTCCACCACCGGAATCCATCCTCCCGCATTCGGTCCCACCGATACAGAGGAGTTCCCCACAACTGCCCAGTGGCGCTGAAGTAATCTGGCGGGACACCCGCTACCGCGGTCGGCCGATTTCGATCGTCCAATTCAAATAGATCCGGATGCTGCCAAACGTCCGCGCTATCCAGCGCGACATAAATAGGCACATCGCCCATCAGCCGGATCCCCTTCTGGTGGCAGTAACGCTTCAACGCCTCATACTGCCGAAAAAAACAAAACTGCATCCAACGATGCGCGTCGATCCGGGTTGCCAACCGCGCCGCCGCCGCCTCATCGTGTTTCCATTCCGCCCAGGGTTTTTCAGGACCCTCCTCCTCTTTGCGCGAGAGGAACAGCGCATAGGGCTCCAGCCACCGGCCATGCTCTTCCCGGAACTTTTCGAAATCGTTGCGCTCCGTATCGGCTGCCCGCGCGGAGAAGTTCTCGTAAGCTTTGCGAAGCAGCCTGTTTTTCCAGACCATCACCGCCTCGAACTCCACGTGCGATTCCGGAAACACCGGCGCATGCTGCAGGTCGGCCTCGGTCAGCATTCCATCTTGCGCAAGCCGCTCCAGGCTGATCAGCAGCGGATTCCCGGCGAACGCGGAGAACAAAGTATATGGCGAGTTGCCGCACCCCGTCGGCCCTAGCGGCAGCATCTGCCAAACCGTCTGTTTGGCTTCGGCAAGCCAATCGGCAAACTTGAAAGCCTCCGGACCGAAGTCGCCAATGCCATACTTGCCCGGCAAAGAAGTAGGGTGCAGCAGGATGCCGCTTGAGCGAGGAAACTCCACCTTCCCAAGATAGCGTTTACACCCCCGCGGCGATAGCCTTTAGACCCCAACCGCGGTACCTTCCGCAGAATCCTGACCCGGTGCGCACGAACCCCTAAACAGGAGAGATAATCGAAACGTCAGTCAGGAGTAAGAATGGATTTGCGCTTGTTCCCTGTGTTCTTCTGCGCTGTAAGCCTTGCCGGACAAACCACGCCGCCGGCCACCACCACCCCTCAGCAAAATCCAACCGAAACCAAACCCGCATCGCTCTCCGGAAAGACCGTGACCGCCGATGGCCGGCCAATCAAGAAAGTTGCGCTGACACTTCGCGTATTAGGTCCATTCCCAAACGGCCAACCCGCACCCGCTCCCTACGCGGTGGCTAGCAATGCTGAGGGCAAATTCATTTTCGAAGTGGTTGACCCGGGCCGCTACACACTATTCGCAAACCGTCCCGGCTATCAGTCTACAAGTTACGGCGCGCGCCGCCCGAATACCAGCGGTACCGTTCTCACCTTAACTTCCGGCCAGACTGTCTCCGCTATTGAATTAGTCTTAAGTCCGCAAATTGTCGTCTCGGGCAAGGTGCTCGATTCGGACGGCGATCCAATTGGCCGAGTCCAGGTTCAGGCCCTGCGATCCATGTACGCCGGCGGAAAGCGCCAACTTGTCGTTGCCGCAAGTAGTTCCAGCGATGAAAACGGCGAGTACAAAGTCCAGAACTTAGCACCCGGCAAATACTACTTCTCCGCCAGTGCCCCGCGAGACATGTTCAACGGCTTAGGATCGCGCTCTGCGGCGGCGCCTCCTCCGGCTGGGCAGCCTCCGAGACAAGAGGAAGCGCACGTCCAGACTTATTACCCCGGTGTCACCGATGTCGCCGCTGCCACTAGCATTGAGTTAGTTGCCGGTCGGGACCGGCCCGGCACGGATATGACCATGCATAAATCCCCCGTTTTCCACCTGCGCGGCAAGGTGGCTGGCCAGCTATCGGGTGATCGATCCCCAGTGCGCGCGCTCGTCGCGTCTCGCTCGTCGGTCTATATGGCCTTTAACGGCGCCTCATCGCCCGTTGACAAAAATAGCGCTTTCGATGTCTCGCCGGTCCCGGCAGGTTCGTACTACGTCCTGTTGATCGAATCCCAGGGTACGTCCAAAGTGCTGGGGTACCTTTCCGTCGATGTAACCGACCGCAACGTCGAAAACTTGACCTTGGTCATGGAACCACCAGTCGATGTAACCGGTCTGATAAAGAGAGAGTTCACCGACAAAGCCGCATCGAGCTCTCCCGACCCGTCCAAAGGCGCTCCCGCGCGAGTGCAAATTTCTTTGCAATCCGTTGACGGTTTGTCGTTCAACCCTCCGAACGGGCCTACGAAGGATGACGACACGTTTGTACTTACCGGAGTCACGCCGGGCCGCTACAAAGTTAGCGTTTACTCCTTGCCGGACGGTATGTACCTCAAAGCGATTCGCTCCGCGGATCAGGATGTCCTGAAAAACAATTTGACCGTCGTTCCAGGCGCGGGTTCCGCACCACTGGAAGTTACGCTAAGCGCAAAGGCGGCAAAGCTGACGGGAACCGTCGAAGATTCCGAAGGAAAGTCCGTCAGATCGGCCACCGTCACGCTGATTCCTGATCCGCCCGCGCCAGACCGTGGCGACCTTTACAAACAGTCGAACACCGATCAGAACGGTCAATTTACGCTCTCCTCCATCGCCCCCGGCAAGTATCGCGTTTACGCCTGGACAGATTTGGAACCGGGCAATCAATTCGATCCCGAATTCCTTAAAAATTACGAATCGAAGGGTGTCAAACTCGATATCGATGAATCCGCGGCCCCACAGATCAAATTAATTCCCGTACAACAATGAGGAGAATGTCATGCGAATTTTAGTTTTATTGATCTCTGCGTTTCTGATTTCTTTTGCCAGCTCCATGGACGCTGCGGACCATGCTGCGCTTTCCGGCAAAGTGATCGACCAAGCCGGCGCGCCGGTGTCGAATGCGACTGTCCTGGTTTACAAGGCCGGCGTGAAAGTTGGGTACAGCACCTACTGCCCGACATGCTATATCGATTGCGGCAAACACGTGCTCACCAACGCCGAGGGGGTTTTCGAACTGAAAGGTCTGAGCCCGGACCTCCTCTTTACTCTTCTGGTAATTCATGAAGGCAGCACCACCGCCCAGGTGAATCTCCAGGATCCGGCCAAAGGTCCAATGGCTCCCGTCGCCA
>CAXSIG010000534.1:0-501 GCA_964237255.1 uncultured Bryobacteraceae bacterium | reverse complement strand
CAACAGCGGCCACGCGACCCTACTTGGCGCCGGCGCCCGCGAACGCCTTGCCCGTGCGGAAGGCGCGGTGGACGGCTTGACGCCACCGGACCTCGCCGCGCTCGAAGACCGGCACCTCGCCGCCGCCAACGCGCTGCAAAACGCCGTGATCGAACAACAAGGCGTATTCTTCCCGAATGGCGGCCAGTCCTATGGCCCATCGGGCTGGGTGGACCAGATCGCGATGACCAACGCAAAGGGCGAGTTCGAAATCGCCAACACAAAGCCGGCAGCCAAGTTCATCATCTCAGTCACTGCTCGGGGAATGGCGCCGAAGCTCTTCACGCAACCCACCGGTCCGGACCGGCCCACGTTAACGGTAGCGGAAGGGGCCACCGTTCATGGAAGGCTCTTGTACCAAGGCAAACCCGTCGCAAACGCGGAGGTCGGACTCAGCTCCCACAGCCGGCGTTCTGGCACCACCTATCCCGAAACCCGAATCGGAACGCAGGAAGACGGCAC
>CAXSIG010000533.1:0-4418 GCA_964237255.1 uncultured Bryobacteraceae bacterium | reverse complement strand
TGGCATTTTTTTCCTGGAAGTGGCCGCAGTCAACGCCTTGCGTCGCTTGTCATGGATGAACTCCACCGCACTTGCTCTACACGGGGCCGCGACCCTTGCTTACTTCTGGCTAGCTCTACCTTCACCCGCGCTGGTTGTGGAGATGTCGTCTGACGTTTATTCGCGCGCGCAGGTGTACTTCGATGTCGGAGACGGTCTGAACGATGGTCTGTCATCCAGCGTCCCTGTGCGCCCTTCCGCGAACGCTCAGGAATTGCGGTTGCCGCTTCCTCACGCACGAATCAAGTATTTGCGATTCGACCCGATTACTTGCCCCGGAACCATCGTGATCCGGCGCGCTGCGCTGGTGCGGTCTAACGGGTCGGTGGCGCGCACGATCCCGGTGAAGCGGATTATCGGCGTTCTGGGATTTGACCAAAGGGATATTTCGGGGAGCGGGGTTCGTTATCGCGTTCGGTCCGATAGCTATGACCCCCAACTCATCTTGCAAATTGACGATCCGATCGATCTCCGCTCCTACATGCCGGGGCTCGGATTCGGCGGCATATTAGCCCTGCTCAACTTGCTGCTAGGCGCAATTTTGTGGGGGCCGGGGCGACGGGCGGCGCTGCACGCGATCAAACGCTTTGACAGTTGGGCTGCGGCTCGCGCCACGCCGGGCGGCTTTCTGGAGTTAGACCGCCTAGCAATCTGGTGCTATGCCGTTTACGTGATTCTTGCGGTTGGAATGAGCGCAATGAATTGGAACGGTTCGTCCATGGGCGTGCTCTGGAACAACTTCACGGAAGGTGCTCCGGCCCGCATCGTCGCGGGAAGTCCGAAAGAAATTCGGGCCGATGAATTCAGCTTTGTCACGCCAGCGATTCTGAATCAGGTTTTCCGTGCACATCCCTTCGACACCGTGGAATCGAATTTCGGCAACCATTCCGCGGCGCTGATCGGCGAAATCCCAATCCGTCATTACACAACTTTGGTTCGTCCCCAATACTGGCCGTTCTTTCTTCTTCCCGCCGATTATGCCTATTCCGCCTGGTGGCAACTAAAGTCACTGATTTTCGTCACCGGCTTTTTCACCTTGTTTCTGCTTCTCACCCGGTCCAGCGGTTTGGCGCTTGCCGGGACCATGTGGCTGTTCTTTTCGCAGTTGACGCAATGGGATTTTTCCTGGCCGTCCATGCTTCCGGAAATTGGCGGCACGTTTTGCTTCACCCTTGTTCTGGCCCTGTATCTAACTGTTGGACGGCGATGGGTGCCGTTGCTGCTGAGCGCAGTGGGCTGTGCGGCGTGCGCGATGAACTTCGCCATGTGTTTCTACGTGCCGCATCTGATTCCCTATGCCTGGGTCGGTGTGTTGCTGTTTGTCGGATGGTGTATCGGCCACCGTACCGGAATTATGCGGCCTGAAGCAAGAAGCGCGCGGCTGGTAGCCACTTCGGTATGCGTTGCACTGATCGCCCTGCTCATGATTCCTCTCCTGCACCAGATGCGCGAACTCATAGCAGCGATTGCGGCTACCACTTATCCGGGTAAGCGCGTCAGTCCTCCGGGCGAATATATATGGACCCACTACGGGTCCCATCTGTTTGCTCCGTTCGAGTCCATGGGCCATTTCCCGCCCTCGTTCTACAACATCAACGAAGCCAGCGGATTTCTTTGGCTCGCCCCGGCGACCCTGTTCTGCATTGCCGCAATGCGCGCTCTTCCGCGCCCGCGTAAATGGCTGTTGGGATGCCTATGGTGCGGCGCTCTGTTATTGCTGGCTTGGTTGTCGTTGCCGGTGCCCCAGTGGATTGGTCGGCTCTTGTTTCTGGACCGCGTCATGTCGATTCGTTCCCTTCCCGCCCTCGGCTTCCTGAATGTCGCAATCGTAATGGTGGTGCTTAGCGCGAAACGTTCGTCGCGATTTTCCCCAATTTGGGCACCGTTTTTGTTAACGACGCCGCTCATCTTACTCTGGCTTCTGGTAACGAATCGAGATCTTGACCATTTCTTCACGCCCGCCCAAGTCGCCACGGTCGCGTTGTGGGTAGGGGCGCTTGTCGCCTTTTTATTCCAGGGTTCCCGAAGGTGCTTTGCCGCCGCGGTCGTGATACCCCATGCTTTGCTGTTTGGGTTGGTGAACCCCGTCCAGCGCGGTATCGATGTCATTACATCGTCCACGCTCTTCGAACGAATTCATCAAGAAAAGCGGCTTCTTGAAGGAAGGTGGATGGTATTTGCGGGTAGCGGGACTGCCAGCCCATTCGCCGCTGTAGGATGTCAAACGTTTAATGGATCGAAGTACTTGCCGGATATCGATCATTTCCCCCTGCTACGGGCGCGTGGAATCGATCTGAAAATTATCAACAACCTGGGCTACATCGATGCGGTGGAACGTCCCGTTGGACAGGGTCCCGCGGCGGAGCAGGGCCAATACGGCACCATTCTCAACATCAGTCCTTTGGACCCACTAATCCGGGAACTCGGTATCCGGTTCCTGGCATTTCGCAACCCGCCTTCGGAAGCCGTTCTCGCCCACCTTAAACCGCTTGCACCGGGAAACTTGAGCGAATTTTACTTGTATGAATTTCGATAACCGAAACTAAACTCCGGCAATCTGCACCAGATCCGGCTCTTTCACCTCGGTAGGCGGCAGCGGTCCGGGAATCGTCTGCGGGGCGCGCCAAAAATCCATATACGACGTGTAATGAACACACGCCACCGTACACAGTGGTGCGCAACCTTTTTCCGTCAGGAACTCGCGGCGAATATCTTCCACCGTGTAGTCTTTTAGCGGAATCCCAGGGTAGCCGCGCTGCTGAGAACAGTAGTGGACTAAGCCGTCTTCACAGACGTATAAGTAACGGGCTCCCGCGCGGCACTTCCACTTATTTTCCCGGCCATACGCGATATTGTCCTGGAAATAATTCAGCTTGGCGTAGCTCTTCTTGCCCATCTCCTTCATCTGAAGAAAGACTTCCTGCTCGGGCGCTGTGAGCGGTTGCAATTGGCCGCTCCGGTCGTGAATAATTCCGACTGTCGAAGTAAATCCAAGGTCCACGGCGCGTCGTCCCACGGCAAGCGCGTCTTCCGGATTTCGAATGCCGCCGCCCACCACGGAATTGATGTTCACGTGAAAATCGGCATGTTCGGCCAACATCTGGAGTCGGACATCGAGAGTCTTCAAGCTCTTCTTCGACACGGTGTCCGGCACGACATTGTCGATGCTGATCTGCATGTGCTCCAGGCCCGCGTTGTTGAGCCGCTGAATACGATCCGGATTCAGCAGAAAGCCGTTCGTAATCATGCCCGACATCATCCCGTGATGCCGGATGCGCGCGATCAATTCATCGAGATCGGGATGCAGCAACGGTTCCCCACCGCTCATACTGACAATGCTGGTTCCAAGCGCGGCGAGCCTATCGATACGACGGACCATCTCATCGGTCGGGACAGGCTTCGAGAAATCGTCGTATTCGTTGCAGTATTTGCAGGCCAGGTTGCAGCGGCGTGTAGGAATGATGTGCGCCAGCACCGGATGGTCCGTGGAGAGCACGCCATTCGCAAGCATCTTCCACTCGCGCAAACGGCGCTGCGTAGCTCTCGCGCTCCTCCGCAACCGGGTTTTTAAGTCCGCCATGTCCGAAACCACTGATTATACCGTTGGCGGAATGCGAAAATAGGGATTGCAGATGCGCTGGTTCGTTCTGATTATCGCTTTTGCCGTCCCCGCAATGGCTGCGGATACGGTGGCGGTGTTACCGCTTTTCAACCAATCGAAGACCCCCAATCTGGATTGGATCGGCGAAAGCGCGGCGGAGACCATTCGGGAATCTCTGGTTTCCGAAGGGATGCTGGCCATGGCGCGCGAGGACCGCGTTGAGGTGTATCGGCGGCTTTCCATTCGTTCCAACGCGCAGTTGACGAAAGCGTCCGTGATGAAAGTGGGCGATTCGCTTGATGCAGGATTGGTGATTTTTGGCGACTATTCGGTGACTCCGGGGAAAGGAAACGATCGCGTCATCCGCTTGACTGCGCGCGCATTGGATTTAAAGCGCTTCCACGAAGGCGTTGAGTTTGAACAAACCGGACCGCTGGAAGACCTCAGCATGCTGGAAACCAGGTTGGCCTGGAATTTTGTCCATGTGCTGGCTCGCGGAAGCGGCGTCACGGAAAAAGAATACTTCGAGCAGCGTCCGCCGGTTCGCATCGATGCTGTGGAACTGTACGTTCGCGGTCTGCTAAGCGCGTCCCCGGAGCAAAGGCAAAAGCTATTCACGCAGGCGGCGACTCTTGACGACCGCTTCTCACAGCCGGCATTTCAGTTAGGCCGGATGTATTTCCAGAGAAAGGATTGGCGGGCATCCGTTCATTGGCTGGAACGTGTTACGCGAGGCGATTCGCACGATCTGGAAGGGTTGTTTCTCCTGGGCCTCTGC
>CAXSIG010000532.1:0-4427 GCA_964237255.1 uncultured Bryobacteraceae bacterium | reverse complement strand
TTGGCCGGTTTTGGGGTGACCGCCATTGGCCGGTTTTGACGTGACCGCCGAGGAACTGTCGAAACGGGTGCGGGTCCGGAGTAATAAGTACCTGAATAATCTCATCGAGCAGGATCACCGGCGAGTGAAGCAACGACTCCGACCCATGCTCGGGTTAAAGAGCTTTCGAACGGCAGGGATCGTGATCAGCGGCAGCGAACTGGCGGCAAAGATCAAGAAAGGGCAGTACAAGTTCGGAAAACTCGGTGGAGGCACGGCAACGATGCCGGTACTTTGGCAAGCGGCGCTGGCCGCGTAACCGGACTACCGTTAGTGGAAAGGAACAATCTGCCGAAACTGGCACGCCGCTGAATTTGCACCAGAACCATTACTTGTTCCTTACCGGACGCCTGAACCTGCTCGGAATAGACGGACTGGCCACTGGGGAGTCTCGGGCGGCCAGACCCAATAGATATTTGAAAACTACGGGGTCGATGATCCCCTCCCAACTACGGCGGCACCGGTGCGTTGGCAAACCTCCGGCGCTACCTGGGGGTTGCGGCGCTACCGTCGACACCGTGCTTCGCAGCGCCAAGAATCAACAGCAAGAACCCTCTCTCACTCTTGGTAGAGCATCGCCAGGAAGGCTACGCTGATTTGATGATGAGATGCGTGGGCGAAAACCACGCCATTCCGCATTGCGAGTATCTGGGGTGACTCGTGCCGGATGCCGGTCTGCTTCTCAACAAAAACAGCCATGTCCCGAAATTTTGGCACGGTGATGAGGAAAACTGTGCGGCCAAGACCTGCTGAGCAGAAACGAGTCACCACCCGATAGGCACTGTGGCTCAAGTCGCAATGTTTGCTGTGTTTGAAGATAACTGCTACCTCCTGGGCAATCGCAACTTCGTATTCTGCGATGTTCTTGATTTCACGCAAGTTGGCCGGTCGAGTTACTGGCGAGAAAAGCCGTCCAAGTCCCATCATCGATCCACAAAACCAACTTTATTCTGCATTTGCCACCCGGCTTCGTGGCATAGTTCTAGGCGCGCTTGTCTGGCGTCAACTATATTTCCGTTTCAACGACAACTATATTTCCCGACGCGCGGGAGTTTTAATTGTCGCCAATCACGCGCGCATTGTGTGCGAGTGAAACGTTCTGGCGAGCACTTGCATTACTATGTGGACCGCAATCCCGATTCCTTACCACTTCTCTACCAGAATTTAGCAGGCCAGTGCCGTATCCAGCCCGAGCTTCGATTGAAGATTCCGTACTCGTCATTTTCATCCTGCCTATGGCAATAATCTGCCTTGTACTCTCAGGCGTACTAATCTGGTTGGCCGAAAAGATTTCTCGTACCGACCCATTTATCTTGATATCCGGCAGTTTGCTAATCAGTCCACTAGTCCCAACCGGTCCAATTCCACGGTGATCGGCCTAGTAAGCGGGCAAGGTACGCATGTTAAGCAGGCGAAGAAATCGCTGTCCAGCCATAGCGGCGGCTTCCGCACTCGCACGGTCTCAACAACTCGATCTCATGCCATTTATGGTGCGTGCTCATCATGGTGAGTAGTGGCATCATGTGGCAAGTTTTCTCCGGGACCTCCGACCCATGGAGGTGGGTTGCAATCCGCGCAAATCCAGCGCACCCCGTCATGCCACAAACGTCGACTGCGGCACTTCGAACAACTCATGGGCGATATATCGGCAGGGCAGGGCTGAGACTTTACTGTCCGAGTGGAAAAGAACTTCAACGCCGCTGCTTGCGAATGTCTATCTGGATTACGTATTCGACCTTTGGTGGACGTCTGGCTCATGGCCTTCTCCAACCGGCCCACCGCAAACTCACGATGGGCATCGATGGGGTCTCCCGGTTCCCGTGTGCGGAGTTTCCGTGCATGCCAGGGTCTCAGTCTGCGCGGAGTCCAGCGGACGCTAGCGCTAACACATCCGCCGGTGTCGCCTTCCGCCATGCTGAACGGCGTCGGCACTCCGGTCGCGATTATTTTGCAGCTCAATACCCTGCCTCCTGTCAACGCTTCGATGGCAGCCTTACGACTGTCCACGCATGACGCGGGGCCAGGATGGCTCGCTACGCTCCGATACAGCTCTAACGTTTCTCAAGCACTATCTCTGATCGCTGACAGTCAAACGCAAGTCAGTAAAACCCGCGCCAGAGGGGAGTTGTAAATACCTGAATAGGTTTGAAAGGCGAAACTTCCCGCTAAATGGTCCGGAGAAAAGCGAGCAGGTCGGCCCGTTGTGATTCCGTTATCTTCAGTCCGAACTCATGGCCGGTTATAGCACGATGCTCCTGCCCCAGTGGATTCCAACCCGATGGAGCGAAATCGGCGGAAAGCCGGCGCGGATCAAACATTTCTTCGAGTGTAGTGAAGCTGCCATCGTGCAGATATCGACCGCGGTACCAAAGCCCTTTCAGCGACGGCACTTTATAAAAGCCCGTTCCTTTTCGCGTCTTCATCGCTAGGCCAGAATCAGTCCCAACGCTAATAGGAAGGACGTCTTCCCGCATCGGCGAATCATCTGGGAGACGGTACCCCGCCGCGAGCGTCAGCTTATTATTCGTGTACAGGGGCGCGGGGTGACAACCGTTGCAGCCCTGCGCTTCAAAAACTTTCTTGCCACGCGCAGCCTTCTCGTCGAACGCGTTTGGATTCGTGGGCGGCTGGAGCGAGTACATGTACATGGTCATGGCGTACCAAACTTCGTCGGGCAGACGCGACGGAACGCGGCGTTGCTCATCCGTCAGGATTCGATGCGATCCAAAATCCGATGCATCCGCGTAACTTATCAGTGCGCCATATCGCATCATGTCGCCGGGGCCGCGATGCCGGTGAGTGCCGGTCGCGTCGATCCACATGCGGTCCTTAATGCCGATCAAGTCGGGAACCTTGGTGGGATAAAACGGACTGCCGTTCCAGCGCGCGAACATGCCGTCGTTGAGGCTGCGCCGCGTAATCTCACCGAAGTCTTTCAGCTTCATGCTCATCAACTTCTGATGCTCGTCATCTTCGATCCAAGGCGTTTTGTAGGAGCGGAAAAAGCCCGGTACGCCCTTATCGCCCGGCAGCGAGACAAATGATACTCCAGCAGGCGCAATGCTGGGGATTAGACTCGAATACCTATAGTTGTATGGAGCGCCGATGACCGGCTTTTCCCCGATCCAACGCGTATGGCACAGCGCGCAGTTCGATATGGTGAGCGCAATTCCTTTGTCCGTGACCACCCAACGCAAGCCGCCGACCGTGCCATCCGGGAGAGGTTGTTCTTTGGTCTCTGCGTAGTAAGCTTCGGAGCGGGCTAGGGCGATCTTCTTAGGGTCATACGAGCGAGAATCCGCGTTGTCGTATTCCGCAAATGCGCGTTCGCCATCCGCAACCCATTCGGCTGCGGTTCGCATCCGCTTAGACTCAATCAACCGCTGGGGTTTCATCCGCTGCAATCTTTCCCTGTAACCTTCGGGTTCGCGGCCGGGAAAGTACACCGGATATGTCCGAAAGTTGTCGAGTGGCGCGCGATGATATTCGGCGGCGGTAAAGTGTCCGGGTCGGACACCCAGTGCGGCAATCGGTGTTGCCCAGTCGCGAAGAGCGTCTTCGTCCCAGGTTACCGGAACCTGCGCTACGGCGGTAGCCGCCGCTAGAACGGATGCCCATAGCAGTCGCATCGCATCATTATGACAAACGAACATCTAATTCCTTCGCTACCGGTCAATTGGATCTTCTCGCGGAGCGCATGAACCCCGAGACCTTGCTCCGCTTATTTGGGAAGTAGCAGCAGTTCGACACCGACTTTCATCCAGGTTCGCCCAACTTCACAAAATATCGCGCTACCGGAAAGTGAAAACAGGGATTCCCGATCAGCCAGGAAGGTGCGGCCAGCAGACCGATCATTCAGGAACAAGCGGCTGCCAGGAAGCTATTAACCAGCACTGCCGATGCGCGCGTTTCCGGCGTCCGCCAAAGGTCGGCTTAAGGCCGAAAAAACGTTCCTCCCCCTTTCGCCAAAGTGCGCAACCGCATGAAGCTCATTCTCGGCGTTCTCTCGGCTCTTTGGGTGACTCGCTTTTGCACGCCTATACGGTCGCGGTGAACAGTAAGGGCAAACTGGCCGTGCATTGTCAGCATCGCGCTAGGACTCCGCGGCATTACCCGGTTTCGGCTCAATCAACTTATGAAGGATTACTGTCTCGCTGCCCGCATTCGGCGAGAGAAGGCGCATATGCACGCCCTCAAGCATTCCTGCGGAACACACTTAGCCGAACGGGGCAATGCTCCTGAGGCGATTCAAGACTGGCTTGGACATCGGGATTCCGCGAGCACCGACATTTATCTTCACTTCAGCAAACAAAGACGCGAACTATCCGTAGAAAAGAATCGCGACTGGAAGTAAACTTACGCGTCACGCTTTAATTGTTAGGCTACTA
>CAXSIG010000531.1:0-4435 GCA_964237255.1 uncultured Bryobacteraceae bacterium | reverse complement strand
TTCACCAGCGCGTAGGCCGCGTAAGGCTTACACAGGCCGGCCATGTCCTTGATGGCCAGAACGTGCGTTCCCATCTTGACGAGTTCCTTGGCCATCTCGACGTAATACTTCAGGCTGTATTTCGTGCGCTTGGGATCGAGGATGTCGCCGGTGTAGCAGATGGCCGCTTCGCAAACACCACCGGCCTGTCGTACCGCGTCCATTGCGACGGTCATGTTTGGTAGATAGTTCAGAGAATCGAAGATGCGGAAAATGTCCATGCCTTGCCGACAGGCTTCGGTGGCGAAGGCACGAATCACGTTGTCCGGATACGCCGTGTACCCCACCGCGTTCGAAGCGCGAAACAGCATCTGGAAGCAGATGTTTGGGATGAGGGCGCGCAGTTCGCGAAGACGCTGCCACGGATCTTCCAGCAGGAAACGCATCGCGACATCGAATGTGGCGCCGCCCCACATTTCGAGCGAGTAAAGGCCCGTCATACGATGTGCGACGAAGTTCGCGATGCGAAGCATGTCGAACGTTCGCATGCGCGTGGCGAGGAGCGATTGATGAGCGTCGCGGAAAGTGGTGTCCGTCAGGAGCAGGCGTTTTTGCGACGATGTCCATCGGGCAAAACCTTCCGGGCCTTGGGCTAGAAGAATCGCGCGCGTGCCGGGCGGTGGATCGCCTGCGATGCGCGGCGGCACGGGAGCTTCCGGGAAGCGTTGCGGATGCGGCTTGTTCGCGACTTCCGGATTGCCGTTGATGATGATTTCGCCCAGATAGGAAAGTAGCCTGGTAGCGCGGTCGCGGCGCTCCGCATAGGCGAAGAGATCGGGATTCTGGTCGAGGAACGACGTGGTCACTTCCCCGTTTTGAAAGGCCGGATGATTGACGACATTTTCCAGGAAAGGAATGTTGGTCTTCACACCGCGAATGCGGAACTCGCGAAGCGCGCGCTCCATGCGATGGCAAGCTTGGGGAAAGTCGGCGCCGGTCGCGGTTACCTTCACTAGAAGTGAATCGTAGAAAGGTGTAATGACTGCGCCGCCATACGCTGAGCCACCGTCTAGACGAATTCCGAATCCGCCGGGAGAACGGTACGTATGCATCCGGCCGTAATCGGGAGTGAAATTTTGGGTGGGGTCTTCGGTGGTGATTCGACACTGGAGCGCGTATCCGTTGAGGGGAACCTCTACCGGGAGAGACAGCGGCGGTTCATTCAGACGATATCCTTGCGCGACCAGGATCTGCCCTCGTACTAGATCGACGCCGGTTACCATTTCGGTGACGGTGTGTTCCACCTGAATCCGCGGGTTCACTTCGATGAAGTAGAACTCGCCGGAATCGGCATCCACCAGAAACTCGACAGTTCCGGCATTGCGGTATCCGGCAGTGCGAGCCAGAAGGAGCGCGGCGTTCGCGAGCCCTTCGCGGATGCTGTCGGCAAGGCCAACGGCCGGCGCAACTTCTACAACCTTTTGGTGACGGCGTTGCACGGAGCAATCGCGCTCATGGAGGTGGATCAGATTGCCGTGTTCATCACCCAGGATCTGGACTTCCACGTGGCGTGCACGGCGAACATAGCGTTCCAGGAAAACAGCGTCATTGCCGAACGCGGCTCCCGCTTCTTTCCGCGCTTCCTCCAGGCGGCCCTCGAATTCGGAAGCTTCGTTGACCACGCGCATTCCGCGCCCGCCACCGCCAAAAGCTGCCTTGACCATGAGAGGAAAACCGATCTTGTCCGCCCAGCGTCGCGCGTCCGCGGGGTCGGTCACGGCTTCTTCCGTTCCAGGCACGACGGGGACACCGGCGCGCTGAGCTAACTTGCGGGCAGCGGTTTTGTCGCCCAGAAGGTCCAGCAGTTCGGGCGTTGGACCAATAAAAGTAATCCCCGCCTCAGAGCAGGCATGGGAGAGCGCCGGGTTCTCGGAAAGAAAACCATAGCCCGGATGGATAGCGTCGACTTGCTTCTCCTTCGCCAAGGCAATGATGCCGTCGATGTCCAGGTAGGCCTGAACCGGGCCAAGATGCTCGCCGGTTTGATACGCTTCATCGGCTTTGAAGCGATGGAGGCTGAGGCGGTCCTCTTTGGAGTAGATGGCGACGGTACGGAGACCGAGTTCCGTAGCGGCTCGCATAATGCGGATGGCGATCTCACCCCGATTCAGCGCTAGCAGTTTTTTCATTTGACTCGGATCGTGCGTCTTTGATGTTCCACCATCAAGCACTTGTCCATCACGACCGAGAGCCCGGCGGCTTCGGCTCGCTTAGCGGCGTCATCGTCCTCGACGCCCATTTGCATCCAGATTGATTTCGCGCCGATCCGAATCGCTGCCTCCACGATTTCGGGGACCGCCTCGCTTCGGCGAAAAATATTTACCATGTCGACCGGCTCCGGCACGTCATCCAGGCTGCGGTAGCTGGTCACGCCGAGCACTTCACCTTCGTGCGGGTTGACGGGAATGATCCGGTATCCGGAGCCTTGCATGTACTCCGATACACCGAAGCTGGCTCGCCAGGGTTTGCGGCTAAGTCCTACTACGGCGATCGTCTTTGTCGTGCGCAACAGTTCTTCGATGGTCATCCTGTTTATCCTTTCGCGCCACCGAGCGCTTCAGTTGGTCCATTTCGATGGCTTCCAGATAACGGAACTCGCCGGGGCGGAGCGGACCTAGGTTAAGCGATCCAATTTTCACCCGCTTCAACTTTTCCACTAAAAGCCCAAGGTGACGAAACATCATGCGGATCTGGTTCGTTCGGCCTTCAAACAGCCGTACTTCGTACCAAGGGTTCTCGGCTCTTCTGATCAGTTTGATGCCGGCGGGTTTTGTTTTCCTTCCCTCCACCGGCAGGCCATGACGAAACGCTTCTTCCTGATCCTCAGTCAGCGTGCCGTTAACTTTCACCAGATAAGTCTTGGCGATGTGATTGGCAGAGGCCGTGACCGCGTTGGCCAAGTCGCCGTCGTTCGTGAGAAGTAATAAACCTTCGCTCGCGTAATCCAGCCGGCCGACTGGGTACACTCGCTCCTTCACGCCCCGGATCAACTGCATAACCGTGGGCCGGCCCTCCGGGTCGCTTACCGTGGTGACATATCCGGTGGGCTTGTTCATTGCAATGCACAGGATATTGCGCGGACGATGAAGCAGCTTGCCGTCTACCTTGATATGGTCAACGTCGAAATCGGCTCGGCTCCCCAGTTCGGTGACAATCGCACCGTTCACCGTTACGCGGCCTTCCACCATCAACTGCTCGGCTTTACGGCGGGACGTTACACCCGCTGCCGAGAGGATCTTTTGAAGCCGTTCAAGCGCCATCGCCGGTCCCTTCGTCCGGAAGCTGTTCAGCTTCGGGCGCTGCCGGGGGCAGGGGCGTTTCATCGTCTGCGATAGACAACCGGCGAATCTCTTCAAACTCCTTGATGGACGGCAATTCGGTTAGATCCTTTAGTCCAAACTGGACCAGAAACTCGCGTGTCGTCTTATAGAGGATCGGTTTGCCGATCACGTTTTTTCGACCGGCAGCCGCGATCAGCTTCCGTTCCAACAGCGTCTTCAAAACACCCGCGCCTTGGACCCCGCGAATCTCCAGGATCTCCGGGGCGGTAATGGGCTGCTTGTAGGCGATCACCGCCAGCGTTTCGAGACTGGGGAGCGAAAGCTTCACGGGCGATTGCAGATTGCGAACGAATTGGCGGACATCGTCGTGATGCTCGGGCTTCGTCGCCATGGAGAAGCCTCCCGCTACTTCGCGGATTGCAATCCCATGTTCCGGTTGCTCGAACTTCTCCGAGAGTGCGCGTAGGACGGCGGCAATGGTGTCGCGGGGCTGAGAGAGCGCGGCGGCAATTTGATCTAATGTCAACGGTTCGTCGGTAAGATACACGACCGCTTCGACAACCGCTTGCAATCGCGCAGCGGCATCTTCGGTTTTGGGCTCCGGCTCCGGTTCAGGAAGCAACTGCTCGGCCGTCATCTCTACGGGCGTTTGTTCCAACTCTTCCATTCGTTACTTGTAATCCTCTTCAATTGCGGGTACAGGCGCTCCAGCCTGGAACACCTCCGCATAGTTCTCGTGCTTCTCTAAAGCGATCTCACCGAACAGATCGCTCTGCACGATCTTCACAGCTTGCATCTTTACCAATTCCAGCACGGCCAGAAATAGGCAGATCATCGCACGTTGACTGCGCTGCTGCTCCATCACTTGTAGGATGAACACCGGCTTGTCTTTGCGCGAGCTTTCCAGAAGTCGGCGCACGTGGGCGAGCATGTCGGAAACCGTGACCTCTTCTGCATCCACTTCATACACGGGGCGGGTCTTGGCGCGTTCGAGAACCTCGCCGAACGCTTTCACAAGATCGAAAAGGCTAACGGCGAGACCGGGATCGGTATCCTCGCCGACAAACTGCGAAATTTGCGGATTGATCCAAACGTTCTCTTCGATCATGCGCTTC
>CAXSIG010000530.1:4156-4447 GCA_964237255.1 uncultured Bryobacteraceae bacterium | reverse complement strand
TCGCCCGGCAGACGTTCGGGTATACATTACCGATTCATCGAGCGTCTCCGCGGTGAGTGGCTGGAAGCCCAAACGCGATGCCGCTACCACCATCTTAGATATACACCGTTGGTTGGTCGATGCAGGCGATAGCTTACGTGGAGTGCTTTAGCTAGCCGGCTAATCCGGGCACGCCGCCCAGTGTGTGAGCGGTACGCACGGCGCGCAGGATCGCTTCCGCCATGACGACGCCGGCGGCAACCCCCAGAGTATCCAGGTTCGCTCGCTCGGTCCCCAACGATAAAGCGAAAC
>CAXSIG010000530.1:0-4146 GCA_964237255.1 uncultured Bryobacteraceae bacterium | reverse complement strand
GGTATTCAACGGAGAAATGGTCCGCGCCATACCGAGTCCCGCAAACTGCGCCAACTTGGTCGCTCCCACTTTACTTAAACGCGCATTTGTGGCAACTAGGCCCAATGTTGTGTTGGATGGCGCCCCACCTGGGGCAACACCGTCCAGCATCATTTTCTCGCCATCCGCAAACTCGCGCGATGCCGGCGTCTTTCGAACTCCCGCCACAATCTCACGATTCTTTGGATTGCGAACATCCCCCAGAGCATTCACCGCCACCAATGCGGATACCATTACTCCGCCCGCGAGTGAAACAGTGTAGGTCCCGATTCCGCTTTTCATTGCGCACGCCATGCCCTGCATTTTGCCAACGGTCGCCCCCGCGCCTACGCCCACACATCCTTCTTCCACCGCATTCGACGTGGCTGCGGCCGCTGCGGCTTCGCCCATCTCCCTGGTCGGATGCGCGTGAGGATCCCCGATCCCGAGATCGAAAAGAATTGCCCCAGGAACAATCGGGATCACACCGTTCCCAAACGCGAAACCCACACCTTTCCGCTCCAGGTAACGACGAACGCCGGCAGCCGCTTCCAGTCCGAAAGCGCTTCCTCCGGCCAAGGAGATGGCGTGGATCTTATCCGTCACATGCAACGGATTTAGCACGTCCAACTCCGCTGTTCCGGAAGCCGACCCACGTATATCCACGCCAGCCACAGCGCCGCCGTCGCACAAAATCGCAGTGCAACCGGTCAGTCCTTTGAAATCTGAAATGTGGCCGACACGGATGCCGGGAATGTCGGTAAGTCCTTTCATTTGCTGCGGCCATGTTAGCATCGACGAAGGGATGGGGACCGCTTGCTGGACGCCGTAAAAGGACCCGTTCAAGCCGTCCAGGATTTCTTTTCGCTCACCGGTACCGCCTTTAAGAACCTCTTTCGGCGGCCTCACTATACCGATGACATTCTGCTTCAGATGGACACCATCGGAGTAGGCAGCATGCCGATCGTCTTGATGACCGGCTTTTTCAGCGGCGCCGTGATGGCGCTCCAAATGGGCCGCGCTCTGGGCCAATACGGGCAAACGGGACGGACCGGCCAGGTTGTCTCGATCATTCTGGTGCGCGAATTAGGCCCGGTGCTCACGGCGCTAGTGGTAGCGGGCCGCAATGCGTCGGGCATTGCCAGCGAACTTGGTTCCATGAAGGTGACCGAGCAGATCGATGCAATGCGTGCGCTGGGTACGGATCCTGTCCAGAAATTGGTCACGCCGCGGATGATCGCTACCGCGGTCATGCTTCCGTGCCTTACTGTTATCGCCGATTTTGTCGGCATGTTCGGCGGCTTCATCGTCGGACGCTTCATCTACGGGATCGACACACACCAGTACTGGAGCACCACATGGCGCGCTTTGGAATGGAACGACGTCGCCCAGGGTCTTCTAAAACCGTTTGTCTTTGCCTTCGTTATCTCACTGGTGGGATGTTATTACGGGCTACGTACCACGGGTGGAACGCAAGGTGTAGGACGCGCCACAACCCAGGCGGTTGTCGCGGCTAGCGTGATCATCTTTATCTTGACGTTCTTTCTTACCCGGATTTTCGTCAGCGTGACGCCGTCATGAGTGATGAAAAGAAGGACGAAAAGCCGCTGCGCTTTGAGGACGTTTCCGTTGGCTTCGATGAAAATCTGGCGCTTAAGAATGTTTCTTTCGAACTGGGACCTGGAGAAACCGGGATCATCTTAGGAGTCGCCGGAAGCGGAAAAACGGTCCTTCTGAAAACCGCCATGGGTTTAGTGAAGCCCCGGTCCGGCAAGGTTCTTCTTTTCGGCCAGGACATCGCGTCGCTGAGCGAACAGCAACTCTTCGACGTCCGAAGCAAGATGGGAATGCTTTTTCAGGAGAGCGCCCTTTTCGATTCGCTAAACATCGAACAGAACGTGGCATATCCGCTCTTGAATCAAACCGCGGCCAAGTGCGATCCGAAGGATGTGCGGCCGAAAGTCAAAGAAGCTCTCGAGTTTGTGGAGCTTGGCAAGACGCTCAAGAATTTTCCGAGCGAGCTGTCCGGCGGTATGCGCCGCCGCGCGGCCATTGCTCGAGCTGTGGTCACCAAACCGCCCCTCCTGCTCTACGATTCGCCGACAGCCGGTCTGGATCCCATTACCGCGACAACCATCATGACTCTGATCATCAAGGAGCGCGACCTGGACAATACTTCGGCGTTGGTAGTGACGCATCGCTATCAGGACGGAAATTTGGTAGCAAATTTCCAATTCAACAAGGACGAAAACAAGTTGGATCCCGCAAAGGGAGAGCAAGCCAAGCAAACGAAGTTTATAGTGATGAAAGAGGGAAAAATTATCTTCGACGGCCAACAGCACGATTTGGAAAGCCAGAAGGATCCCTACATCTCCAAGTTTGTGAAGCAACCAAATTGAGCATGCCGACTCTTACTCATGGCTGACGCAAAGAAAGTTTCCTGGGCGCAGCTCCGCGTCGGATTGGTCGCGCTCGCGTCCATGGCTGTAGCCGCGGTACTCATTTTCCTGCTGACGGGGAGCGGTCACCTGTTTGAAGGGAGCGCCACCCTCCGGACCTACATGACCGATTCCGCTGGTATGGCAGAAGGCTCCGCCGTACGGTTGAACGGCATTCTTGCGGGCAACATCAAAAGCATTCAGCTCTCCGGATCGAACGACCCGAAGCGCATCGTCGAAATTCAGATGGATCTTCGCAAGAAATTTTTGGACATGATCCCGGAGGATTCCATTGCCGGTATCAGCGCCTCCAACCTGCTTGGCGACAAGTACATCAACATCACGAAGGGCAAAAGCGGGAAGCACGTAGAATCCAACAGCGAACTAAATAGTGCGAACGTTCAGGACATTCCTCAATTGGTGGCGCAAGCCTCAACCATCCTCACGCAATTCCAAAGCGTAGCGGGCCGGGTGAACTCGCTGCTCCAGGATATCGATGCCGGTAAGGGCAATGTCGGCAAACTGCTGAAGGACGATGAGCTCTATACGCGCGTAAACGATACCGCTCAGCAGTTAGACCAACTCATTCGCGACGTTCGCAACGCGAATGGGACCATCAGCAAGCTGTTATATGACGACACCTTGTATAAAGAACTTCGCAGACCGATTCAACGGGTAGACGATATCGTGACCCAGATTCAAAAGGGCCAAGGTAGCGCCGGCAAACTTTTGAACGATAACGCGTTGTACGACGAAGCGAACCAGAGCCTTGCCGAAGTACACAAAATGATTTCCGAGCTTCACGCGGGCAAGGGGACGGCCGGCAAGGTGTTGAACGATGACGAACTCTATCGTCAATTCAACCTCATTACAACCAAGCTGAATGCCACGGTGGATAAGCTGAATGCGGGACAAGGTACGCTCGGTCAACTGCTTGTAAATCCCCAGCTTTACGACTCTTTGAACGGTGCGACGCGCGAGGCTCAGGAGCTTGTGAAAGCCATGCGCGCCAACCCGAAGAAGTACCTCCGCATCAAGCTGGCGCTCTTCTAGGCGTGCGGCGTTTGGTCGTCAATGCGGACGACTTCGGCTTCACTCGTGATGTGAATGAGGGGATCATCGCTTGTCATCGCCACGGCATCCTGACAGCTACAACGTTGATGGCGACGGGCGCGGCATTCCGCCACGCTGTCGAGTTGGCGAAGAGCAACCCGACACTCGATATTGGCTGCCATCTGGTTCTTGTGCAAGAGCCGGGTTTCCCACGTACAATCGCCGCCTTACTCCGCGATCTGGTTAGCAGGACGATCAACCCGCATCGCGAGTTTGTGAAGCAAGTGAACATCGTCTTAAAAGCAGGGCTACGGCCCACTCACCTGGACACCCATAAACATACGCACCTGATACCGGCGGTGTTGGACGCCGTGCTGCGAATCTCCGAAGAGTACACCATTCCCTGGGTCCGCCGGCCTGACGACTTTGCTCGGGAACCAGGCGCACTCTTCCGGAAACGGGCAATCGCATCGGCAATGTCATGGGCGCTGCACAGCTTCGATCGAAAACTTGCCAAGGTGGAGGGCCGCCGCACGGATTGGTTTACCGGCTTCCAGCTGACCGGGCGTTTGACCGTTGACACGCTTGCCGGCACGCTGTCGCTTCTTCCGGAAGGAGTGACGGAATTGATGTGCCA
>CAXSIG010000529.1:1041-4451 GCA_964237255.1 uncultured Bryobacteraceae bacterium | reverse complement strand
GCAGTTTACCGGTATCGCCGGGTTGGACTCGATGAGTTCCAACAGTTCCACGGGTTCCACAAACATCACGCTCCAATTCGATCTGGATCGCAAGATCGACGGCGCCGCGGTGGACGTTCAGACCGCCATTAGCGCCGCAATTCCATTACTGCCCCCCGGCATTCCGAGCCCGCCTTCTTTTCGTAAGCAGAATCCGGCGGACTCGCCCATTTTGATGCTGGGGATGACGTCGACCAGCATGCCTCTTTACAAGCTGGATGAGTACGCGGAAACCATGATCGCGCAGCGTCTTTCCATGGTCAGCGGGGTTGCGCAAGTCAATGTGATGGGTGCGCAAAAATACGCCGTTCACATTCAGGTAGCTCCGCGCAAACTGGCCAGCCGGCAGATCGGAATCGACGAGGTTGCCACGGCGGTTCAGGGCTGGAACACTAATCTCCCAACCGGTACTCTGTACGGACCGCATACTTCCTATAGTGTCGAAACGAATGGGCAGCTGATGAACGCTACAGCGTTCCGGCCGATGATTGTCGCGTACCGGAATGGCGCACCCGTTCGCCTGCAGGATGTCGCCAAGGTGCTCGATAGCGTGGAAGACGATAAGACGGTCTCCTGGCTGATAACTCCGCACGAGGAATTAAAAGCAATCAACCTAATGGTGATGCGCCAGCCCGGCAGCAACACCATTGAGGTGACGGACGCGATCAAGAAACTGATTCCGGTATTCCAGGCGCAACTGCCGCCTTCTGTTAACCTTTCGATCCGAGGCGATCGCTCGAAAAATATTCGCGAGGCGTTTCAGGACATTCAGTACACCATGTTGATCACGCTAGTGCTGGTGATCGGCGTAATTTTCGTTTTTCTCCGGAATGTCTCGGCGACCTTCATTCCCAGCATGGCGCTGCCGTTCTCGATCGTCGGCACCTTCTCCGTCATGTACTGCCTGAGCTACAGCCTGGACAACCTGTCTTTAATGGCGCTGATCCTTTCCGTAGGATTTGTCGTGGATGACGCCATTGTGATGCTGGAGAATATCGTCCGGCATGTCGAGCGTGGCGAATCTCCCATGCAAGCCGCATTTCGCGGGTCCCGGGAAATTTCCTTCACCATTATTTCCATGACGATCTCGCTCGCGGCCGTGTTCATTCCGCTGCTATTCATGGGCGGAATTCTTGGGCGGCTGTTCCGGGAGTTTGCGGTTACCATCTGCGTTGCCATCCTGATCTCCGGGTTCGTTTCCGTCAGCCTGACGCCGATGCTTTGCAGCCGGCTGCTACGGCACAAGACGGAAACGCGCGGCAGCAACTTTCTTGGCCGCGCCGTCGAGAGGTTTTTCGATCGGCTAAACCGTGGCTACGCGTGGAGCCTGGGTTGGGTCCTGCGCCATCGGCCCATCATGGGAATCGTATTTGTCGGGGTAGTAGTCGCCACGATCTATCTGTATATCGTTGTGCCCAAGGGTTTCATTCCGGAGACCGATAACGATCAGGTCCAAGTCACCACCGAAGCGGGGCAAGGCACGAGTTATCACGAGATGATTCGTCAGCAGCAGCGAGTGAACAAAGTGTTCCAGGGAGATCCGAATATCGACTCCATTATGTCCAGCGTGGGTGGTGGCTGGGGTGGCGGTGGATCCACCACAGCGCGCATATTTCTCCAACTCAAACCACGCCGGCAGCGCGACATCACTGTCGCACAGTTCGTGGAAAAAATGCGGCCGAAGATTAGCGGGTTCCCCGGTCTTCGCGTCTTTATGTCCATCCCTCCTGCCATCCGGGTTGGCGGGCGTATGTCGAAGAGTTCCTATGAGCTGACCATTTCGGGACCGGACACCAACAACCTGTATTCGGAGGCGGAAAAGTTACAGCGCCAGGTGGCGCGCCTGCCAGAAGTGCAGGACGTTACTACCGACCTGCAGATGAAAAGCCCGCGCGTGATGCTCCAGATCGATCGTGACAAGGCGGCGGCGTTGCAATTAAATGCGCAACAGATTGAGGGAGCGCTTTACGACGGTTACGGACCGAGTTGGGTGTCCACAATATACGGCTCCACCGCCCAGGCGCATGTGTTGCTCGAAATGGATCCGCAATATCAGGCGCACGAAGATTCACTTGCTGAGATCTATCTCAAATCCGGCACGGGAGCCTTGGTTCCCATTCGGGCCGTAATCAAGCCGAAGCAGGATTTGGGGCCGCAAAGCATCAGCCACAGCGGTCAACTTCCTTCTGTCACTATTTCGTTCAATCTGCGCCCTGGCGTTTCTTTAGGCGAAGCGGTTGATGTAATCGGAGATCTGGCCAAGCGTACACTGCCCGCCTCGTTTTCCACCAGCTTCACCGGAACGGCGAAGGCTTTCCAAAGCTCGCTTTCGAATATGGGCCTGCTGTTGGTAATCGCGATTGCGGTAGTGTATATCGTTCTCGGCGTTCTTTACGAAAGCTATATTCATCCGCTCACTATTCTTTCCGGTATTCCTTCCGCGGGCTTCGGCGCGCTCCTTACGTTGATTATCTTCGGGGTGGATCTCAATATCTACTCCTTTGTCGGGCTGATTATGCTCATCGGCATTGTCAAGAAGAACGCTATTATGCAGATCGATTTCGCTCTCGCGGCGGAACGAAACGAAGGCAAGTCTCCGCGCGACGCGATTTTCGAGGGCTGCATGACGCGTTTCCGTCCGATTTTGATGACCTCTATGGCCGCCATGTTCGGCGCGCTGCCGATGGCGATGGGCTATGGCGCAGGCGGCGAATCCCGGCGCCCTTTAGGTGTCGCGGTAGTAGGGGGCCTGGCGTTTTCCCAATTGTTTACCCTGTATCTCACGCCGGTTGTTTATACCTACATGGCCGGGTTTCAAAGGCGGAAGAAAAAGGCGTCTCAGCCGGTGGAGTCCTTGCAACCGCTGGGTGAGCCCGCCGTCCTGGTCCCTTAGGAATCAGCGTACATGAACATCTCCGAAACGTTTATTCGCAGGCCCATTGCAACCAGCCTGCTCATGGTGGCGATCGCGCTGTTCGGTGCTGTCGCTTATCGCTCACTCGCTGTTAGCGATCTACCGAACGTTGACCTTCCAACGCTGTTGGTCACGGCGAGTCTGCCCGGAGCCAGCCCCGATACCATGGCGTCGTCCGTTGCGACGCCACTCGAAAACCAGTTCTCGTTGATAGCCGGTTTGGACTCCATGACGTCCACCAATTCGCTTGGTTCGACGCAGGTTACGCTCGAATTCGACCTCAGCCGTAATCTGGATGGCGCCGCGGTTGACGTGCAAGGCGCAATTACTCAGTCTCAGCGCCTACTGCCGCAAGGCATGCCGACGCCGCCCACATTCACGAAGGTGAACCCGGCGGACCAGCCGATTATTTATCTGGTTCTTACCTCCTCATCGCTCCCGCTCTACACGCTCGATG
>CAXSIG010000529.1:0-1031 GCA_964237255.1 uncultured Bryobacteraceae bacterium | reverse complement strand
ACGCGAGTGGCGCAACGTATCTCCATGATTTCCGGTGTGGCTCAGGTGCAGGTCTTGGGCGCCCAAAAATACGCAGTGCATGCGCAAATGGATCCTCATGCCATGGCATCGCGTCGCATCGGCTTGAATGAAATCGAGAATGCCCTAAAGGCATGGAATGTCAACTTGCCCACCGGAACTATCAATGGCCCGAAGCGCGCGTTCACGCTGCAAGCCACCGGACAGCTTACAAGCGCAGAGCAATACCGCAATCTGATCGTGACGTATCGCAACGGGTCTCCGGTGCGGCTGACAGAACTCGGCAAGCTAGTAGATGGCGTAGAAGACGAAAAAACCGCTTCGTGGTTTCTGAAGAATGGGGAGTCCACCCGCGCCATCGTTCTCGGTATTCAACGCCAACCCGGCACGAATACCATCTTGGTTACCGATTCCATCAAGCGTCTGCTTCCACAGTTCCAAAGCGAACTTCCTCCCGCGGTCAAGATGGACATTCTCTACGACCGCTCCGACACAATTCGCGAAAGTTTTAACGATGTGAAGTTCACCATGGTGCTCACGCTCGGCTTGATCGTGATGGTGATCTTCCTTTTCCTGCGAAACGTGTCTGCCACCATCATCCCGAGCCTTGCTTTGCCGTTTTCGATCGTCGGCACGTTCGCGGTGATGTATCTATTGAATTACAGCCTGGACAACCTCTCGATGATGGCCTTGATTCTTTCCATCGGGTTCGTTGTCGATGATGCGATCGTGATGCTGGAAAATATCGTTCGGCACATGGAGTTGGGTGAAAAACCGCTGGCCGCTTCTCTCATTGGATCGAAAGAGATCGGGTTCACCATCCTTTCCATGACGCTGTCTCTGGCGGCCGTCTTTATTCCGGTGCTGTTCCTGGGCGGCATTCTCGGACGCCTGTTTAAAGAATTCGCCGTCACGATTTGCGTCGCAATTTTGATTTCCGGTGTCGTGTCAATCACCCTCACGCCCATGTTGTGCAGCCGCTTCCTTCACCCTCCGCATGAGATGAAGCGCTC
>CAXSIG010000528.1:0-4455 GCA_964237255.1 uncultured Bryobacteraceae bacterium | reverse complement strand
CAAACGACATGCAACCCGACCAGTAAGGCCTCGGCGTAGAAATTGCACCAGAGCCATGAATAGCGTGCCGTACATATTTACGTTCAGTACGCGCTCAATGGCGGCATAGTCAAGATCGGCCAGCCGTTTGAACGGTTGAATAACACCCGCATTGTTGATCACGCCATCGACCGTTCCAAACCGGGCGATCATCTCTTCGAATAGACCCTCAACCGCCTGTCTTTGGCTGACGTCGGCAACGAAGCCGGCGAAAGACTCTGCGCCGTGGTCCGCCAAGGTGGCAGTTTCAGCGAGCGTTTGCGGCACCAGATCGATTCCTGCAACACGGGCACCCTTTGAAATAAGGTTCCGCGTGAGTTCCCGGCCAATGCCGCTACCCGCTCCGGTAACGGCGATTGTTTTGCCTTTCACTTTCATGAGGCGACCTGCACTGTTCCGTTTCTGCTTGCCGTCGCGACGGAGTATTTCTACTTCTGTCGCTTGCAGACAAGCGAATACTTAGTCCCCTGCGTGCCGGTCATGTTGAGCTTCATCTCGGCGCCCGCTACTGTGCCCTCGAAGGAGAGCGTTCCCGCCTGGATGGTGGTCTCGAAGGAAATGTTGTCGCCCTCCATTTTGCCGTTCTCAATCTTGCCTCCGTATTCGCCGGCATCGATCTTGCCGGCCAGAGTCGCTCCCGGCTGAATCGTGATCGTCACATTCATCGCACCCGCCTGCGTCTCTACCGAACCCTTCCACTGGCCGGCAAGATCTGCGGCGTTCAGCGTGAACATCATCGTCATGCCAATGACCATAATCCAAAGCAATCTCATTGAACTTCTCCTTTTCTGCAGCTTCGCCCCAATTTCCGGCAGGCCCGCGCAGCACGCTGGTGGCAATTCATGAAGCAAGTATATGTGGCACTTGATGCCATGTCAATCACTAAGTAGCAATAATGCCATTTGGTAGCGCACCTTGCTATTGTCAATATATGGTGCTCATCGCGCATTCGGATCATTCCGTTTCAGCAGAGTCAGCAAAGGTAAGCCTCCGGGCTCGCAAACAGGATTTCGTTCGTGAGTCCATCTGGGTGGCGGCAATCGATCTGTTTGCCGCCCAAGGATTCGAAGAGACCACCATCGATGACATCGTAAATGCGGCCGGCACCTCACGGCGCACGTTCTTCCGCTATTTCGAATCGAAGCGTGATCTCATCGCACAGCCCGTCGTAAGCTATGGAGCTTCTCTAAGCGCGGCGATTCAGTCCTCCCCTCCGGATCCGTCGCTTGCCGAACTATTTCGGCACGTCGTGCTGCAGGTGGCACAAAGCTCTGTTGCAGATCCTCGTATCCGGAAAGTGATGCAAGTCGCGGCGAAATATCCTGGAGCACGTGAGGCCCAACTCTCACGTCTGGCAGAAGTGCAGGACCAGGTGGCGGACGCGTTTTCGCGGCGTTGCAAGGACGACATCACCGCCCACGTGCTGGCAGGGTTGACCTTTTCGGCACTGAGCCTCGCCTATCGTATTTGGTTCGCTGAAGGAAACAAGGACATTGGGTCTGCTGTCCAAGATGCACTGGCGCGGATTTCGGCAGTCGCCTGCGGTAACCCATCAAAAACAAGCGATGCGCCCAGGAAACCGGGTCGAAAACACTAATGCCAAACGAGCACCGGCGATTCAGGGGACACCGGCGCCCATCCAGCTCCCTCACCAACTCGCAACCGGCGTTTCGACTGGCATCAAAGGTATCGAGATGCTTGAGGCGAATGAGGGTGTTCGGGAGCAACGGAACGGGAAACCGGGCTAAGCTGTTCAGTTTTGTGGACAACGTCCAACGACTGCGCCTATAGTAGGCAAAATGGAAACGAATGAGCTGGTCAACGTAGATCGGCTGCGGCTAGCTAGCATTCATTTGGCGGATGCTCAGATTGAGCGAACGTGGGCCATTAGCTCCGCTCATAAATCCGGAATGTCTATACGGCGCATAGCGGAAGTTTCAAATTTAAGCCCAAGCCGCGTTCACCAAGTGCTCAACAGGGCCGAAGCCGCTGAGACACCGGCGTGGCTCACTCGAGTTGACAAAGTCCGTAACCTTGAATGCGCCGCGGTTTCGGCTGGCCCAACGGCGGAGGTATGCGACTTGGTGGCAGAAGAAGTTAAAATTCTCCGACGATGTATCGACTGGCTGGACCAAATCGAACGTGGTGAAAGCGTCGTTGTAAACCTCCGGCTGGAAACGGACCCGGAAACCGAATATGTAGGCTTTGATCGTAAACGTGTTAGCCGCATTCTGCAACGCATCGCTTCTGATTTGGAGAGGTTAGCAACAGGGCAGCAAGTCTGGTCTGAGGGGCGAGACGATTCAGCTACTCGACATCGGCACCAGTTAGCCGAACTAAAGGAACAACCGAAGAAGCTATCTAGGCGCGAGCAGCGAGACGCCATGCGGGCAGAGCTGAAGCTCGCGTCCATTTAAAAGAATCCAACGTTGCATAAATCCTTGCACAATGGATGGTTTTTGCAAGAGACTTCCGCGAAAGCAATTCCCCAATGTTTTCGAAGATCCGTGATCTTCGCAAAACTTAAGAGTTTCGCAACGGCGCTGGTGTTGCCCCCGCTGTTCAGAAAAATGGACAGCTTAGACCGGTTGGCCGTTCCGTTGATCCCGAACACCCATGTACGTCTCGTCAATCCGGTAGCTCTTGTTCACCGGCTTCAGATGCGGACGGCAGCGTTTCCTCAACTCGGGCCCATACACCTGGACCCAGCGCCAAATGCAACTGGCGTCTACCTCGACCCCTCGTTCCTCCATCAACTCCATTACGTGCTCGTATGACAGCGGGTATCGGAGGTACAGCCGCACGCACGAAATAATCAGTTCACCCGGGTGTTGCCGTCCTTTGAAGGGATTACTCGCGGTGATCGGCATCGGCTTCTACCCTACCAGGACACCCGCCCTCCCAACTTCGCAACGGAACCCATAATGCTCTGAGGCGAACAGGATTAGCGAACCACACCGCAAACAGAAGTTGTTGGAAACGAACGATAATCTTGATATGGCGAGCACACCGATAAATCTCGAACCCGCGATCGGCCAACCTCCCTTCCGTTGGATTTCCATTTCAGCGCGTGCCGGCGAAGTGTTTGCTAACCAGGAGAAGGCGCTGCATTGGCTGCAAGCACCCAATCCTTCCTTGTCTGGCCGAGCGCCCTTAGAGGTCGCTGTATCCGAGAACGGTTATCAGGAAGTCGACGACATACTGACGCGAATTGAGCAGGGCGTACTTGGTTGAAGGGTTACCGGCTTAGCCGATCCCAATACGCCAGCTATGACGGAGAAGGTGCGAAACGCGCTGGCGGCCGTTGGAACTCAAAGGGAACCAGAGTTCTGTACCTGAGCGAGAATCGGGCACTTTGCGTCTTGGAAGTCCTGGTTCATCTGACCGACACGTTGCCGGACAGATATGTATTGGGCGAAGCATCTATACCCGACGATCTAGCGTATGAAGAAGTTCTCGAGTCCACACTGTCGTCCGAGTGGAAGAGTCTTCTGATCAGCGAACAAAGCCAAACCCGGCGAATTGGGGACGAGTGGATTACCCGCAGCAGTTCGGCCGTCCTGCTCGTTCCGTCGGTCGTGGTCGGAGAAAAAAACATCCTTTGCAACCCAGACCATCCGGATTTCCGACAAATCCAATTTTCTTCCCCAGTCCCTTTTACATTTGATTGTAGGCTCTTTCCATCAAGTATGCGTCCAACGTTGCACAGCTAATCTCCGCATTAGTGTGATCCCCAGAAGCGCGCGCGAGAGATAATCAATTTCCATCCAAGGTGGTGCCGCCTTTGAAGGGATCACTCGCGGTGATCGGCATCGGCCACTACCCTACCAGGACTTTGCTCTCCCAACTTCGCGATGGAACCCGAGAATCTTATAACCCATGTCACCGTATCCTTTCAATCGGCGACCGTACATTCGCGCCAGCATCAGAACATCAGCATCGACGTAGTCGTAGACCTCCACGAGTCGCTTGGCATCGTGAAGTCGATGAAGTCGACCGACGTACTGCTGAAGCGTGCCCTTCCAGGAGATCGGCATCGCGAGAAACAGCGTATCGAGGCGCGCGTCATCGAATCCTTCACCGATGTAGCTTCCTGTCGCAATGATGAGCCGCTGCTCGGCATCAGGAATGGCAGCGAGTCTCTCGTTAATTTCCCGACGCTGCTTTCTCCCCATGCCACCTTTGAGTACGATGACGTTACGAACCCGACCGGCTAAGGCTGTCTCGATCTGGGTAATGTGTTCCGTCCGTCCGGTCAAAACAAGCGGCGATCGTCCGCGCTCCATCACACGAACAATGTCCTCGCCGATCAGCTTGTTGCGGCATTCATCGGTAGTCAGTGCGGCATAGATATCCTGTATGGTTGTCTCGCCTACGCTCGACATTCGAAACTCCGTGGGCCTCGGGATGACGACA
>CAXSIG010000527.1:0-4469 GCA_964237255.1 uncultured Bryobacteraceae bacterium | reverse complement strand
GTTCCCGAGTAGGCAAGCGTAAATGTTTGGGGAGGAGGCAATGCGGCGCCGATGGAGTACACAAAATTTCCAAAGCCCGGAGTTACAGAAATCAACGGCGATGGGCTCGATTGGAACGTGACAGGAACGGTAATTGGGCCGAGGGTTCCAGATATCGTCGGCGTCAGTACAATGCTCCCGGAGCACTGAGTTGCAGCCCCGATGGCGGCTAAATTCGCAGTTACAACCAGATTGCCTCCGGTAGTACCGGATAGGCCGTTTACGATAAAGAAGTTAGGGCAACTGGTATAGGTAACTGAACCGGTAAAACTGATGGGCTCTCCGGTGGAGAGCACTTGAGAAGTGACGCTCGGGGCGGTTGCTGTAACACCGGTCTGGTAAAGCAGGTTGATGGGAGTCGGATTGACTACTATGAACGGCTGGGAGGACACTACTAGCGTGACAGTAATTATTTGCGGCTGCACTTGGTCAGAGGTTACTGTTACCGTTCCGGTATAGGTACCCGCAGCCAGGCTGCCCGGGTTAGCGGTCACTGTGATGGAAGCCGGAACGTTAGTACTTGTCTGGGCTGCAGTTAACCAATTTCCCCCAGACGTGGTGGCAACACTCACACCGAACGGAATACCAGTGACGGATCCATTAACGGTCACGGTTTGACTGGGAGGGGACGCTCCGCCAGTGGAACCGTTAAAGGTCAGGGAAGTCGTGCTGAGTGTAATAGAGTTCGCGCCGTAAACACTCAGCATCACGGGCAAGTTTGCGGTTAGCCCGTTAGCCACCACATTGATGTTTCCGTTGTAAGTTCCGGGTTGGAGACCGGAAGTATTTGCAATTACCGTAAGAAGGCTTTGGTTCGAGCTTATTGTGGCCGTGGTGCTCAAAAAACTCACCGTTCCGGTCCCCGAGAGAGACGTAGCGGGTAAACCGTTTACAGTTACCGTAACAGGAAGGGTTTGGAGCCCCGGATTCAAGATGTTGGAGGTCAAGACAACCTGATTTGGGGAGAAGGCGATGCCGTTCTGGGCCTGCGCTGTGTCAGGATGACTCACAAAGCCCATCAGCAGCGCGGAAGAAAACAATACCCAACGATTGATTTGAGTGTGCATGGATTGCATTAGTGGGAGATGCCTCGCGAATAAACGGGCAATCGGGCAACCAGAAATTATCCAAAGGTACGGGATTAGGGAATCTTAACTGAGCCGTACACTAAAGGCATTACGATGAACGCGATCGATGTCACGCAATATAGCTCGGGCAATTTAGAACTGGTTACAAAATTGGAACGCGGCAACATACTGCTTTATCCCCAAACTCCTTTCTCTATCTCCGACGACGACCGCGCAACCCTCCTCAACACCGGGCAAGCCGACGGCAATTTCCACAAGAATATTTCGTACAAGCCGGCGTCAGATCGAATTTCCGGCTTAGGCGCCGCCGCACCGGGTGAGGAGCAACGCGTCCTTACTGCGCTCCGCAACTATTCGCGGAACGCAATCGGGCTCCTCGAACAAGTCCTCACACCGTATAGAAGTAAGTGGAAGACGGATTACGCCAGTTTTCGTTCTATCGAAGAGGAAGGCCGCGACCTCCCCTGGAAGAAGCGCAACGATCTTCTCCATACGGATGCGTTTCCCACACGCCCTACCAATGGCGGCCTAATTTTGCGCATCTTCACAAACATCAACCCGAGCAAAGACCGTGTATGGATTACAGGCAACCCGTTCGAGTCGGTTGCGGAGGAGTACGCCGGTGCGGCCGGGCTCTCCGAAATCGCCGCTCACGGGAACGGCCTGAAGCGCATCGCAATGCGCAGGCTTCAAGCGCTGAAGCTTCCCATAGTGGATCGATCTCCGTACGACACCTTCATGCTCGGCTTCCATGATTTCCTCAAAAGTAATTCCGCTTATCAGGAGATGACGCCGAAACATCGGTTCTCATTCCCGCCAAATTCCACCTGGATTGTATTCACAGACGTGGTGCCGCACTCCGTCCTTTCCGGCCGTTTCGCCCTGGAGCAGACAATGATTATCGCTCGCGATTCGCTCATTCAACCGTCCTGCGCGCCCGCTGCAATCCTCGAACGGATCGCCGGCCGTCCACTTACCGATTAACGATGAAGAATCGAACGGTAATCGACTGAAACCTTCGTCGGCTGCGCAGCTAGCGCGAACTCAAAATCGGTTGGTTCAGATCCCGCCGTTACCGTCTTCCGGACGCTTCGTCCCTTACCCATTTGAATTTCAAGAGGCACCTCGGCCGCGAAGTCGTCGTCCGTTTCGGATTGGGTCACTCTACCCGTTACTCGCCGTGCCTTAAGCGAAGAAGTTACTTTCAGGGCCGGGATACCTGTCCCATACACCCACTGGTCGAAAAACGATTCCAGCTTTGGGTCCGGCGAGTGCGGCGGCAACTGCTTTGCGGCGAACAAGCGAAACTCCTCCGTGGTGATCGGCTTGTCCTCGAACGCTTTTCGCAGATCGCTCAACATTGGCAAGAATCGCTCGTCGCCCATTTGGCGCCTCAGCATATGAATGATCCAGGTACCTTTGCCATAAACAATAGGAACCCAGGCCGCTTCCAAACGCGTACCCTGAACCACCGGCCCAGTCGATTCCACCGTGTCGCCGGTGTCCTTCTTCGCGAGCAGCCGCTGCCGGTAATCTTCCAGAATTTCGTCGACGGCTTTTGCGCCCTTTCGCTTCTCCAGATACAGCAGCGCCGAATAATTCGCGAGCGCCTCCATCAGCCAATCATCGTGATACTCGGCCGAAATTACAATGTTCCCCCACCACTGATGCGCGGCTTCATGCGCATGGAGCAAGTCTGTAAAAAATGTCTGCTGGCGCTGGCCGAGGGAACTGACCACAGCTTCCTGCGGGTCCAAGTAGGAGAGCGTAGAAAGATAAATCAGGCCAGGAAACCCTTGGCCGAAGCGGCCCGGAACCGGCGTAACCTCCAAACGCTTCAAGTCGAGCGGTCCGAACTTCGCGGCAAAGAAATCCATCACCTCACCGATCTCCGTGGCAAGAGCTTGCAACCGCATCCTCGGCGTTAAAGGCGGCGATGGCGCTGGCAAATCGGCGGGCTGCGTTCTTCGCGGTCCGCGAGACAAAGGCGATTGCGGAATCGAAATCGGCGCTTGAGCGGGATGAGAAGTCAGGCCTGTCTCAATCGTTTTATTCGCGCATACTTCAATCGTGAGGTCTCCATGCGCGGCGCGGACGCGATCGTAGATTCCGAGATTAAAGCCCGCAAGTCGAATCGGCGCAGCGGTCTTCCAGTGCAACACCCGCTGCGCGGCTTCGGTGCGGTCTTCTATCAAGTCGCCAGCCGCGACAAGGTCCAATTCCTTCGGGACGTGGAACGTCATATCGAACCGTGCAAACTGGCGTCCTCGATTGGGATACCACGTACCGCGCGAGCCGACCGAAAAGACATGATTACCGGCATCCTGAATCACCTTTCCTTCGTGTTGAAACTTCATCTCGACGGAGGTTCCACCAGCTAATTGCGTCGAAGGTACAACCAGCACAAAACCCGCGCCTTCGTGCGTCAGAACCTCGGCAGCCTGACCGTTAACACTCACGGACGTAACTTTCATGCGATCTGAAATTTCGAATGGAACCGCGTGCTCGTCTCGCGCTGGAGTTATCGTTACGGTGGTGGTGCAATGCATCATGAGGTCCGCATCCAAATGCGTGTCGATCCGGTAATCGGCCACGCGGAACTCCGGCGAGAAGGGGCGCCCTCGGAAAGAGCGCGAAGTGAAGCTGGCCCAAACGTCGAAAAGGTTCTCCGGCGAAGATCCCACAAGCAGTTGTTCCGGAACCCGTGGATCGAACACCACGTTGAACGCTCCAAGTTTCGTCCCAGCCAAAGCCGACGCAAAGAAGCCCTTCCGCGCGTTTGAGGGCGAGAGCAAATCGCTCACGATCCGCAGTCCGAAACTCGCGCTCATGCTTTTTATCAACGGCGACCAACGTTCCGCCAGAAGCGCGCCAATTTCCGGGGTTTTCTTGGCTGAACTGTGCTGAAGCTCGGCAATCAGTTCCTGGTATGCGCCGCCGGAAAACACCATGGCGGCCTGTGTGAAGTGCTCTTCCAAATTGGGGCTGCCGGTATGGGTGCTTAACTCACGACGCTCGCTTCGCAAGGGCGGAAGCAGTAACAACTCGGCATCGCCGCCTTCCACGTCGGCGCTGAAGAAAGCGGATACCGGTTCCTTTCCCGCGCTCTTGCCGAAGATCAGGTACCCATCGGTGAAGAACAATTGCGCTTCATCGCGCGTGAGATGAAGATCGCGAACGCGATAACATTCCGCTGGGTCGAGTGGAATGTTTCCCAATTGCTGAAGCAGCTCCTGGCCCGCTCCCGCTTGCAATCGCGCGGTAATGCAAGTTACGAACAGGAATCCACAAGCCTCATCTCTCTATTCTGCGACGATGAAGGCGATGAATGCCGCGGACCAT
>CAXSIG010000526.1:2013-4488 GCA_964237255.1 uncultured Bryobacteraceae bacterium | reverse complement strand
CTCACCATTATCAGGAGGCAGAAATCCAGGAGCTTGCCGATTCGGTTGGTGATTCGCTGGAACTCGCCCGCAAAGCCCGCACCTTTCAGGGTGACGTAATCGCCTTCTGCGGCGTCTGGTTCATGGCTGAGACCGCGAAAATTCTGAATCAGGATCGCATCGTCGTGGTGCCCGATAAAGCGGCTTCGTGCAGTCTGGTCGAAAGCTGTCCACCCGAGCCGATTCGCGAATATCGGCGCCGTCACCCTGACCACGTCATCGTCAGCTACATCAATACCTCCGCCGATGTAAAGGCGGAGAGTGACATCATCTGCACCTCCAGAAACGCGGTAGATGTCGTGAATTCGATTCCCGCGGAAAAGACCGTGCTGTTTCTCCCGGACCGAAACCTCGGCGCTTACGTTCAAAAACAAACGGGCCGCCAGAATATGAAGATCTGGCAAGGTGCCTGCATCGTCCACGCAACGTTCCCGGAACGGAGACTCTTGGACGCCATGCGTGAGCATCCCGAGGCTGTAGTAATCGCGCATCCGGAATGCCCCGCGCCCGTGCTCAATCACGCAGAGTTTATCGGATCCACTTCCGCGCTGATCGACTTTTGCGTTCGCAATCCGGCGCAAGAGTTTATCGTCATGACGGAAAGCGGCGTGCAATTCTCCATGCACAAGCTAGCGCCGAATAAGCGCTTCTACTTTGTCGCGAATGAAAACTGCAACTGTAGCGAGTGCCCGTATATGCGGATGAACACGCTTGAAAAGCTGCGGGATGCGCTGATGAACCTGCAGCCGCGAGTGGAATTGCCGCAAGAGCTGATGCAGCGCGCCCTCCTTCCGATTGAGCGAATGCTGGCCTTGTGAGCGAACTTCGCGATACGTTTGGACGCGTTCACGACAGTCTGCGAATCAGCGTTACGGATCGGTGCAACATCCGCTGCTTTTACTGCATGCCGGAGGACGGCGTCAAATTCCAGCCGCGCGAAGAGATTCTCACGTTTGAAGAGGTCGAGCGAGTCGCGCGCATCGGAGCGGAAAACGGTATTACGAAGATTCGTCTAACGGGCGGAGAACCGTTGCTCCGCAGGGACCTTCCGGTACTGATCGAGAAATTACAAGCGATACCCGGTATCCGTGATCTCGCGCTAACAACGAACGCCGTGCTGCTGGCGGAACATGCGGAAGCGCTCTACGTGGCGGGTCTACGTCGCCTGAACATTCACCTTGACACTCTAGATCGCGAACGATTCCTGCAAATGACTAGGCGCGACAATCTGGCGCGCGTACTGGAAGGCATCGACAAAGCCATTGCGGTCGGGTTCCGCAAGATCAAACTCAATGCTGTAGCAATAAAGAATCTCAATGAGCCGGATATTGTGCCGATTGCAAAGTTTTGCCGCGAACACGGGATCGAAGCGCGGTTTATCGAGTTCATGCCGCTCGATGCCCAAAATCTTTGGGATCGAACTAAAGTTTTGTCCGCCGATGAGATCCTCCGCATCATTGATACCGAGGTAGCGGAACTTATCGAAATTCCAGATCGCGACCCCCGCGCTCCGGCTACGGAATATCGCTACGCCGATGGAGGCGGTCGAGTCGGTCTCATTGCGTCGGTGACGAAGCCGTTTTGCCTGAACTGCAATCGGCTGCGGTTGACTGCGGACGGGAAGCTAAGATATTGTCTTTTCGCCGTCGAAGAAACGGATATCCGCCCCTTGCTCCGCACGGGCGCGAATGATGAAGCGATCGCCGCCGCCCTTCGTCAAACCACGCACGACAAGTGGTTGGGCCATCAGATCAACACGCAGCAATTCGTGCCTCCTCCTCGCCCGATGTATTCGATTGGCGGCTAAGATACTTACTACACTTGATCCGCTCGAAGAGCATGTAGTGAGGCCTACCAGTCCGGCATCTTTCGCATGGTAGAGGTCTTATCTGCGTTTAAGACAAGTTAATGCAATGAGATTGCATATTGTCCCTTGCTCCGCATATATCGGCCAGAGTCTTTGCTTCTGTCGCGTCCGATTCGCAGAAGATACGAATTGTCTGAGATGGTTCTCAGATTACGCCCAAGAATCGTCACCGAGAAACTTCTTGGGTCCGGCACAAGGTGGGGCGTTGCACGAGTGACGTGATGGACGAGATAAGGGCGAAGATAGCACCGCTGATCGGGTTTTGAAGTGCAGCTATCATAGACAGACATGTCCCGCAGAAAAGTCCTCGCAATCGGCCAACTGCTGATTGCAGCTTCGCTAGCGACTCTACTCTCCGCCGCCACCATTGGCCCATCCAAGGGCAATCTGATGATCGTCGGCGGAGGAACACTCGGTCCCGAACTGGTCGAAAAGTTCTTCGAACTGGCTGGAGGCAAAGACGCGCCCATTGTGGTTGTCCCTACCGCCGGTGGGGCAGCCGAGTACAAAACCGACTACCTCGATACCACGTTCCTCAAGAAGGCCGGCGCGACGCATCTGATTCTCCT
>CAXSIG010000526.1:0-2003 GCA_964237255.1 uncultured Bryobacteraceae bacterium | reverse complement strand
CCACACTGCCGATCGTGCCACTGCGGATTCCAAAGACTTTGTCGAACCTCTCCACACAGCTAAAGCCGTTTGGTTCGTCGGCGGCCGCCAGTGGCACTTGGTCGATTCCTACCTTGGCACTCGCACCGAGAAGGAATTTTTCGCGCTCCTTGATCGTGGCGGAGTGATCGGAGGGTCATCGGCAGGCGCGACCATTCAAGGTTCCTATCTGGTGCGAGGCGCACAATCCGGCAATGAAATCATGATGGCTCCCGGCTACGAAAAAGGCATGGGCTTTCTCAAGCAAGCGGCTGTCGATCAGCACATCCTCACGCGTAAGCGGGAGCACGATATGGCCGAAGTCGTCAAAGCGCACCCGGAGTTATTAGGAATCGGCATCGACGAGAGCACCGCGATCCTGGTCCACGGGGACCAGTTCAGTGTTCTTGGAAAGAGCAAGGTCGCGATCACGACCGCCGGTAGAGAAATGTATTTCCTGAAGGGCGGCGACCAGTTCGATCTGAAAACCCGTACCCAAATCCAGTAAGACCGAATTACAACGCCGGCTTGCTGGTCTGTATCCGCTGCTGCCAGCGAAGGTAGGTTTCGGATGCCGGCGTTTTATCGCGTTGAAGCCAGGTTGGCACGGCGGTCATGAAATATTGATGCTTCACGCCGGGCACTGTTACCATCTCATCGAGCGTTGCCGCTTCGCGCAGGTCCGCGGTCCGCAGGGTTACCGCCAACTGGGCCATTGCTACTACGTCGTGCGGATTTGCGAGTCGCGCGATTACCTGATTTAGATCGATCAGCGTGCGTCGCCGTCCCGCGAGCAACATTTGAACCACGTTTTCATCGCCTTCCGAAAATCCGTCTTCATAAATGACGGCAATTACGCCGCGCGTAAAAGTTTCCGCTCCCGGTGGCAAACTATTACTTTGCGTCTCGCCATTCGCAGGAACTTCCGTACCGCTGTCCGGGTACGAATAGCTGTCGCCGCCCCACGCCGTAGGCTGCTGTTTCCCCTGAAGGCGATAGGTGCCCTGAGCGATATAAGCAGTCACGGGGGCCCGGTACTTATTGATCAAGTGCGAAACATAGATCCCATTCGCGGCCGGGCGATACTCAACGCGAAACTGCCTCGCCACCTGAGCGTCCAACGCACCGGCGGCCGCAAGAACAAGAAGCACTCGCAGTAACATAAAGCTCGTACCAATCAGATTATCGTGAGTGTTCTCATTGGAGTTCATGCGGTAGCGGAAGCGCTCCGCGCCGGGCGGCAACTGGACCGCCTCCTCATTGCGAAAGGCGCGGGGGGAGCACGTATCCAAGAGCTTGTCGATATGGCTCGGGATGCTGGTACTCCCGTTCGTTTCGAAGATCGCGGATCCCTCCAACGAGCGGCGGGGAGCGCGGCCCACCAAGGCGTCGTGGCCTTCGGCGCGGATTACCGTTATTCCGATTTCGGTCCTCTCGCGGAACGCGGCGAACTCATCGTCGTTCTCGATGGCGTCGGAGATCCACACAAATTGGGCGCAATCGTTCGGACCGCGCACGCTGCCGGCGCGGGATGCATCGTGATTCCGGAACGTCGGGCCGTTGGTTTGACCGAGACGGTCGCAAAAGCCGCGGCAGGCGCTTTGGAGCACCTTCCCATATCGCGCGTCACGAATATTAATCGGACGCTCGAAGAGTTGAAGAAGCAGGGCTACTGGATCTATGGCCTTGACGAAAGGGGAACTGAGGAGTTCCATCGAGTCAAGTGGAATCGACCTACTGTGATCGTCCTAGGGGCCGAAGGGAAAGGCCTGCATCAGCAAGTACGCGAAGGTTGCGATGTTCTAGTCCGTATTCCAATGGCGGGAAAAATTGGTTCCCTCAACGTGAGCGTAGCTGCGGGTATCGTTCTCTTCGCATCGAAATTCGGGTACGCCGAATGAAGTTCCTCGAGAAATTTGCCGAAATCGCGGGCAACCTCGGCTTCCTGGTGGACGGGTTCAGCGCGACGATCCGGATGTCGCTCG
>CAXSIG010000525.1:0-4494 GCA_964237255.1 uncultured Bryobacteraceae bacterium | reverse complement strand
CTCACGCCATGCCACTAGAAAGCTGTCGACTTGCCCTAGAAAGTGTTTCTGCCGCTCTGGACCCGTCCCCGAGATGTCGTTCAGCGCACCCTGCACCAGAATCGCGGGCGAAAGAAATCGGAATTTCTCCACAACACGTTGCTGCCTCCCACTCTGCTCGTCGTACTGACGGATTACCGGTTCCAACAAGCGATCCACTTCGCGTTGAATCGTATACGTCGTGCTGGCGACATCCGGCCCTTTCACTCCCGCCGTCGCGGACACCAAATCCGGATGATCTTCCATATAGCGCGATAACAATAGAGATCCCTTGCCCGTTGCTTCTTTCGTGGCCATACGCATTGCTTGAATCATCTCCACGCGAGAAGGAACGGGGTAGAAGCTGGATGCCGTCGCGTTCACCAGCGCCGGAACCAAGAGAACAAATAGGAGCCATATCCCAGCGGTAGCCACCGCGTTCGTAGCCGAAGGGAGGCCCAGACTGTTGATGGCCGCCGCGACCGCGAACCAGAAGAGCCCATAAGCGCCCGTTACTGCAATCCAGGCAGCCCAACCTATACCCGTGCCGCCGGTAGCCGCCGCCGCAATTCCGGAAAGCCCGCCCACAAACCCGATCAGCAGCAATACCCGCAGTGCCACCTTCCCAAGCAGCACGCGACGGAGAGACACGGGCTGCGACAGCGTTAATGCGAGCGTGCCCTGCTCCTTCTCCGCGGAAATCAGGTTATAGCTCAGCGCCAGAATCATCAGAGGAAATAGGAACACGATGACGAACGCCAGATCGAAACGCCCCGCCAGCAGGTTCACCGGATTTTCCAACTCATCCGTTCCGGCATTCATTTCCCGCGAGCGCATCCCCGTCTTGATGTAGTACGGATACAAATCGCTCTGGCCGACTGAAAGCGCGGCCATCGGAGCGGGCTTTAGCTCCAGATATGGTGTGGCCGTAACGCCACCTAGCGAGGCTGCTCCACGCGGATCGAGAAAGCCCTTCGCCTCCTTACGGCCCGCCGCGTAATCGTCCGAATCGCGGCGCAATGCCTGGAGCCGTTTTGCTTCGTCCGCATGAATGGCCGCGAGCGTCTTCTCTTCGAACCGCACATGCTCCGCCCCGTTCCACGTCCCGTAAGCGATTAGCACGGCCATAAGCGTGGCAATGGTCCACAGCGAACCGTCCGCTCGAAGCGTTCGCCACTCGTGCTTTAGGATATTACCGAACTTCATTCCGGTTGCATGGTTCGAACGGAGTAACGCGCCACGAGCGCTGCCGCCGCAAACCAGAGGAAGAGAATCACGATGCTCCAGACTTGCCCCGAGACCACCCCACCTAACGAAGGCGCCTCATATTGGAACGCTGGAATTGTCGACCACAAATCGTTTCCACGCGTGTACACGCCAGGGTGGGCAATTGCATTGGCGGTGATGTCTTCGTTGATCTTCCGAATGAAAAAGCGCCGATAGTCTTCCGCCGCTGTCGCGAAATGCCGATGCTCTTCAAAGTTGGTTCCGGAAAGAGCCATAGACAAAGACCGAACCGCCAGCAGCGGCGCTGCTATCGCGCTCCGCTGCTGTGTCAAGTTCTGGCGTTCGTAACGGTCCCACAGATCGTGATAGTGGCGGTCATAAACCGCGGCGTTATCGTCTTCGCCCTTCTGCAAGCTGAGTCCGGAGAAGCTCACCGGCAGCTTGTCCACGCTATCCACGCCGTACTTCTTCAACACCTCACGCCGAAATTCTTCAGGATGCGCTGCGGAACGCACGTCCCGCTCGATACCCGTTGTGAACGCGAATGAGGAGGGCGTCGGATCGAACCGCTTCGAGAGATCCACAACTGCTCGTGGCGCAATCAAACAATTCAGAATCCAGAAACCGAGGATGTAAATCAAAGCCGCGCGTGACGATCGGGCTTTCGCCGAGATCGCCAGAGCGACTCCCGCGAACGCCGCGAAATAGAGAAGATAAGCGAAAGCCAGAAGTCCGATGCGCCCCAGAGTGGAAGCTGCGGACGCGGGTTCGCTCCAAACCAGCAGCGCCGAACCGGCAAGCGCGGCGGGCACCAGCAACAATCCCAGCGCTGCCGCGATTCCCAGCACTTTCCCTGCTCCAAGAGCGCCTCGCGGAACACCCAGACTCAGCACCTGACGCATGGTGCCCTGCTCCCTCTCACCGGCAAACGCGGAAAACGTCAGGAGCACGATCAACAGCGGGACCAGAACCTGCAGTACGCCTGACGCGGTCAGGTTACCGAAGCGTTGGAGTGAGTTCGCGTCCTGAGCGGGCCGATATTTGAAGTCATCCTGCTTATGCGCTTCCAGCCAAACAGCAACGCCTGTGTAAGGGTCGGTGCCTTGATCCAACAGTGACAACGGGAGCTTCGGCTTGAATGCATACACGCCGTAGTGCGCAGCGGAATGCGGGTTCTTCACGCCCTGAGTCAACCAGTTGTCGCGTGTAGCCAGTTGAGCCAACCGATGTTCGTGATTGATATCCGAGTAGTACTTCCAGCCCATCAATAGCGCTGCAGCCAGTAAGGCTAAAACCAGGGCGGCCGACAAGCGAAATCGCCCGTCGCGAGTCATTTCCACCAGTTCCTTGCGAGCGATCGTTTTCGTCACCGTGGCTCCTAGTCGTGCATGTGTTCGAGATAAATCTTTTCAAGATCCGCGTGGCCGATTTCGGAGGTATTCAGCACCGTCCGCATTTTGCCCTGCCGCATGATGCCGACCCGCGTGCCCGATTCCTTGGCTCGAAATAAATCGTGTGTCGCCATCAGCACTGCGACGCCTGCCGAACTCATCCGCAGCAATAATTCGGAGAACTCGTTCGAAGCTTTGGGATCCAGGCCGGAAGTCGGCTCGTCCAGCAGGAGCGCTTTCGCCTTCTTTGCCGTGGCAATCGCAATCCCGACCTTTTGCCGCATTCCCTTCGAGTATGTGGAGACGCGCTTCCCGGCGGCTCCGGTAGGCAAACCCGAGTCATCCAGAAACGCCATCAATTGCGGCTTAGTGTACTGCTCCACGCCCGCCAGCGCCGCGAAATACTCCAGATTCTCCAGCCCGGTCAGATTGCGATACAACATTACCTGCTCCGGAATGTAGGCTATGTACTTCTTTGTTTCGAGAGGATTCTTCACCACGTCCAAGCCGTTGATTGTCGCCGTCCCCGATGTTGGCTGAATAAAGTTGAGGAACAGGTTGATCGTAGTAGTCTTACCCGCCCCGTTGGCGCCGAGCAGGCAGAAAATCTCGCCCGGAGCGATGTTCAGGTTGAGGGCGTCGAGCGCCGTTGCGCCGCCGTACTGCTTCGTTAAGTTACTCGCTTGGAGCATAGACGTCTATCGCGGTAGCGTAGCGCGGAGAAAGACCGAAGCCAAGGGAATCCCCACAAGCGTTCACATTGCTCGTCCCAGCGGCCTGTTTTAGAACGCTAGCGGAAACTAGAACCGATAGCGCATTCCTAAACTCCAGTCCCAACGAGGACGCGGGTCGAGCGCAATTCCTCCGCCGCTTGCGAATTGAGCTTCACTGCTGAACCGGTACGGCTGCAGGATTACCGCTGCATAATATTCCAAATGCCCTACGTAGTAACTACCCCGCCAGTCGTATCGTGCAAACGGTTTCGAGTAATGCAGCACCAGTGGCGCAGTCGAATAGTACGGCAAGTCTGAGTAATAGAAACCGTCCAGGTTGAGCGCGAGCTTTCCTTTGGGAAGCGCAACGATATATCCCGCGCCCAACTTCGGTACATAACGTGGGACGGAGAGCAAAGGTCCCGCGCCGTTGATAGGATTATTCACTTTTGCGGTGGTAGTGCTGGTTATGCTTCCGTACAAGTTCAGATTGTTCGTCGCCTGAAAGGCGGTTTCCGCTTCCCATCCGACGCGCGTCGTATCTCCGATTGAAGCGAACACGTAGGCGGAAAGCTGTGCAATTTCGCTGGTGTTCGAAGTGTAGAATCCTGCCGCCGATGCCGTCCAGCGCGGCCCAAGATAAGCACGGATGCCGTAATCGTAAGAACTGATCTTGGGTGGCTTAAGACTCGTAACAGCGCCACCTCCCACCGCGCCCAACGGACCCGCCGCGCCGTTGGGGCTAATTTCAGATTGGTCCGGTACGCGAAATCCCTGGCCATAGTTAAAGAAAGCGGTAATCTGTGACACGGGCGTCCAGGCTAAGCCGGCGCGCGGCGTTGTAACAGGGTTCCGATAGGCTACCGACGAAGCCGGCAGTTTCAAGTTTGTAATGTCATAGTGAACCTCATCGGTCCGGACACCCACGGTCAACTTCAGACTCCGGAGCAAGCGGACCTGTCCCTGCGCGAAAAAGCCGTAGGAGAACAGGTTGAGATTGTCGTTGAATCCAAACAAGCCGTTCGCGACACCGGAGACAAACTGCGGATTCTTGATCGTTCCATAGTCGTTTCTCAGGTCGACGCCTACAGCCAGGCCGAAACAGTCCTTCCACGTCCAACTCTCCATGGCGCGGCCGCCGGAGA
>CAXSIG010000524.1:1991-4499 GCA_964237255.1 uncultured Bryobacteraceae bacterium | reverse complement strand
CAGGCGCGAGCAAGGAAAGGAGTGGCCGCCAACGCGGCGGAAAATGAACGTCGGGAGGTCACGGTGGGAACTATATCACAAGGTCGCGTGCGTTCTGCAAGCGTTTGCAGTGGGCGATTGACTATGCTTAAGCGAATCGATAGAATCGACTCGCAATTCATTAAGCGCTAGTTCTGCAAACGGTTACGTGCCTGAAAACGGAGAAAGAAAATGGATAGGAACGTATTGCTTCGCGCCGCACTGCTTTTCACCGGCAGCGCCATCCTGACCTGGGGACAGAACATGCTTGCGCCCACGCCGCCGATGGGCTGGAACAGCTGGGACTCCTTTGGTACCACCATCACAGAGGATGAGGTGAAAGCCAATGCGGACTACATGGCGAAGAACCTGAAGAGCCATGGATGGGAGTACGTTGTGGTGGATATCCAATGGTCCGAGCAGAATCCGAAAACACATGGTTACCGCCCGAATGCGGACCTGGCGATGGATGAATACGGCCGATTGATTCCCGCGCCGAATCGCTTTCCTTCTTCGGCGGCAGGTAAAGGTTTTAAGCCGCTATCGGATTACGTGCACAGCAAGGGTTTGAAGTTCGGTATCCACATCATGCGTGGCATCCCTCGCAAGGCTGTCGACGCGAACCTTCCCATTTTCGGGAGCAAGCTGAAAGCGGCGGACATCGCGGATAAGGAATCGATCTGCCGCTGGAACCAGGATATGTACGGCGTCGATGTGACGAAGGGCGGCCAGGACTACTATGATTCCATCGTAAAGCTGTACACGTCATGGGGCCTGGACTTCATCAAAGCGGACGATATGTTCGGCTTCGGCCCGAATGGCGATCACAACAGCGAAATCGATGCACTGGGCAAGTCGATCGCGAAGTACCAACGGCCGATTGTGCTGAGTCTTTCGCCCGGCACGCGGGACGCAAGCAAAGCCGAGTTTCTGGAAACCCACGCGCAGATGTGGCGCATTTCCGGCGATTTTTGGGATCGCTGGGTGGACTTGAAAAACCAGTTCCCGCGCCTTAACAATTGGAGCCAATGGGTGCGTCCCGGACGCTGGCCCGATGGCGATATGCTGCCGTTCGGACATATCGGGATCCGCGCGGAACGGGGCGACCCGCGCATGTCGCTCCTCACCCATGACGAGCAGACCACGCTGATGACGCTCTGGTGCATTGCGCGTTCGCCTTTGATGTTCGGCGGACACTTGCCGGACAACGACGAATTCACTCTCCATCTGATTACGAACGATGAAGTGCTTGCGATGAATCAGAAAGGAACGGGAAGCAAGCAGCTTTTCGCGAAGGAAAATCAGATAGCGTGGACATCTGAGATGCCGGGTTCAAAATCGAAGTATGTCGCAGTGTTCAATATCGGCGACGCCGCGGATGAGCAGGTTCCCATCAAATGGGCCGATTTGGGGTTGCCCGCCAAATGCAACGTCCGCGAACTCTGGGCCGGTAAAGACATGGGCACGATAGAGAATGGCCAGACGATTACCGTCAAGCCGCATGCCTCGGCCGTATTTCGGATAACACCCGCAGGCAAATGAGGCACACCACTCGCAGGCGATTCTTAGGCACTGCCGCCGCTTTCGCGACCATTCCAAAAACCGGTGCAGCCGCACTCCCGCAGCCCGGACCGTATACGCTCTGGTACGAGCAACCCGCCGCGAAATGGGAGGAAGCGTTGCCGGTGGGCAATGGCCGCCTGGGCGCGATGATCTTCGGCGGCATCGAAAAAGAACGGCTGCAATTGAATGAGATTACTGTGTGGTCGGGATGGCTTGAGGAGAATGCTGACAAGCCCGAAGCTTATAAGTCGCTTCCCGCAATCCGGAAACTCATCAATGAGGGTAAGTATGCCGATGCGGGAAAGCAGGTAAGCGCAGAACGACTGTGTCTGAAAGGCGGCCGGTTTGGACGGGACTCCTATGGCTCGTACCAGACCCTGGGCGACTTGACGTTCGACTTTCCGGCTCCGCTGTCAGCGCCCACGAACTATCGTCGATGGCTCGACATCGATCAAGCTGTAGCAGGTGTGACGTATCAGGTGGGCGAGGATATCTGGACTCGCGAGATCTTCTCGTCCGCCGTCGATGAGGCGATTGTCATGCGCGTGTCTTGCAGTCGCAAGGGCGCGGTAGCGTTCGACATGCGTTTGAGCCGCATCAAGTTCGCCGAAGTGAAACAGGCCGGCAACAATACAATGCTGATGACGGGGACGAGCACCGGCCAGCCAAACGATTTACGTTACGAAGTGCAGGCGCGTGTGGTTGCGACGGGCGGAACCGTTGCGGGTCATGGCGACGTGCTTTCGGTGAAAGGCGCCGACGAAGCTCTTGTCTTCCTCACCGCGGGTACAGACTACGTTCTGGATTACGCGAAGAAGTATAAAGGCGCCGACCCGCACGCCACCGTTACCAGCGCGATGGAGACTTCGTCGCGGAAATCCTTTGCCGCGCTTAAGGGCGATCACACCAAGGACCATGCAAACTATT
>CAXSIG010000524.1:1705-1981 GCA_964237255.1 uncultured Bryobacteraceae bacterium | reverse complement strand
GGAACAAGCGCGAACGCATTGCTCCCCACCGACGAACGCCTCCGCAAGTTTACGGCTGGTGAAAACGATCCGGCGTTGGTGGCTTTGTTTTATCAGTTTGGCCGCTACCTGCTGATTTCTTCGAGCCGCCCTGAGAACGTATTGCCTTCGAATTCACAAGGCATCTGGGGCGATGGGTTGAGCTTGCCGTGGGGTTGCGATTACAAGTCGAACATTAACTTCCAGATGAACTACTGGCCTGTCGAAACCGCGAACTTAAGCGAGTGTCACAAGCCG
>CAXSIG010000524.1:0-1695 GCA_964237255.1 uncultured Bryobacteraceae bacterium | reverse complement strand
AATCTGGGGACCAGCGCGAACGCATCGCTCCCTACCGACGAGCGGCTCCGCAAGTTCACTGCGGGCGAGAACGATCCCGCACTGGTGGCTTTGTTTTATCAATTCGGCCGCTATCTCTTGATTTCATCGAGCCGCCCTGAGAACGTGCTGCCTTCCAACTCGCAAGGCATCTGGGGCGATGGGCTAAGTTTGCCTTGGGGTTGCGACTATAAGTCCAACATCAACTTCCAGATGAACTACTGGCCTGTCGAAACCGCGAATTTGAGCGAGTGCCACAAGCCGATGCTGCGGACCATCTCCGCGATGGTGGGGCCGGGTGAGAAGACTGCGAAGGCGTATTTCGATGCGCCGGGCTGGGCGATGGCTTACACGACCAACGCGTGGGGATGGACAGCGCCAGGTCCGGGAACGCCGTGGGGTCCTTTCATGTGCGGAGGTGCTTGGGTAAGCCAGCACTTGTGGGAACACTACTCGTTCAACCGCGATCGAGAGTATCTGAAGAGCGCCTATCCGGTGATGAAAGGAGCGGCGGAAGCGTGTCTCGCCATGTTGGTGCCGGATGAAAAAGGCAAGCTGGTAACGTCGCCCTCCACATCTCCCGAAAACCGATTCAAGACGGACGATGGACAAGCGGGTTTCACTTGTGCCGGCTCAGCCGTTGAACGTCAGATCATCTGGGAACTGTTCAACAACACCGTCATGGCGAGCAGGGCGCTTGGTTTAGACACGGACTTCCGGGCCGGGCTGGAAAAGGCGCAAGCGGCGATTCGTCCGCCGGGGATCGGTCGCGGTGGACAACTCATGGAGTGGGGGAAGGACTGGGACCTGAACGCGCCGGAGCAGGGCCATCGCCATATTTCTCACCTGTTTGCGCTGCATCCCGGTCGGCAAATCACGCCGCTTCGGACACCCGAGTTGGCGGACGCGGTTCGTAAGAGCTTGGAACTTCGCGGCGATTCCGGAACTGGATGGAGTAAGGCTTGGAAGATCAATTGTTGGGCGCGTTTGCATGATGGCGAGCATACGTATAAATTGATTCGCGAGCAATTGACCGCGGTGGATAGCACGAGAATGAACTATTCGAATGGGGGCGGTACGTACTTGAATTTGTTCGATGCGCATCCGCCCTTCCAGATCGATGGCAACTTCGGAGCGCTCTCCGGAATTACCGAAATGCTGTTACAAAGCCATCTGCTTTTTGGCGACGAGCAGTACGTCTTGCACTTGCTACCGGCGCTTCCGTCCGTCTGGCCCGATGGCGAAGTGAAGGGCCTGCGTGGGCGCGGAGGCGTCGAGTTGGATATTGCGTGGAAAGCGGGCAAAGCTTCTTCCGTAATGTTGCGCCCATCCGTTGCCGGAACGTGGCGCTTGCGTGCGCCGCGGGGCCAGAAAATCGCGAGCGTGAAGTCAGGGAGTCGCGCGGCGCAGTTGAAGCAACAAAACGACGGGAACGTAGAAGTCCGGTTGATGAAGGGTTTGCGTTACAGCGTGAGCTTTTCTTAGGTGTGGGTATGCTTGCGCGCGGGTCCCGTAGAATCGCGCACCACCAACTCCGGCTCAATCACGAACTCTTTGCCTTGCGTGTTGCCGCCGTTCAAATCCGGCGCCAGGCTGGTGTACAGCGTGTGGCCGATACGGTCTCTTGGGATGTGGACCGTGGTCAACGCGGGGTAGCAAAATTCGGACAGCTTAATA
>CAXSIG010000523.1:0-4499 GCA_964237255.1 uncultured Bryobacteraceae bacterium | reverse complement strand
CCAGCGCGTTCAACATCCTGACGAAAGCCGGTCACGACATTGAGAAAATTCGCGAGATCGCTCAGAACATCGAAGCGCAAATCATCCGCGTACCCACCGGGTCGCAGGATTATTACCCAGCCATGTACGGCGGCGTCAACGCACTCGAAATGAACTGCTCCGGGATCACACGCAAAGCGATTCCCATGATGCCCGAAGAACTGAATGGACGCTTCGTGCTTGCCTACACCGGCGTACCCCGCAACTCCGGAATCAACAATTGGGAAGTGATGAAGGCGCACATCGATGGCAACAGTTCCGTCCATCGAAACTTCACGCGCATCGGTGAAATTGCTAACGGGATGCGCCGCGCGCTCGAAGCCGGCGATTGGTCTGATGCCGCGCACCTTCTTCGCGAAGAGTGGAGCTTTCGCCGCAGTAACGCGCCCGGTATCTCAACGCCTGAGATCGATCGCCTGATCGCCGTCACGAAAGCCAATGGAGCCGAGGCGGCAAAAGTATGCGGGGCGGGTGGTGGAGGCTGCGTATTGTTCCTGGTCGATCCTGAACGCAAGCAACAAGTAGCCGAGACCATTCAGCGAGAAGGCGGTCAAGTGCTAAACGCGAAGGTTGCGCCGAAGGGCGTTGCGATCGACTAAATGCGGGCTCGCGCTGCCATCTGGTCGGGCGTTTTTTTACTGCTTTACCTGATTCTCGCGTCGTTTTGTACTGAGCTTTTGAAGTGGGCCGCCGGCTATTTATCCGGGTTAACCATCGGACACTTGCTGGGCACCGCAATGGCAACTGCATTATCGATACGCATCTTCACGGAATTGCCCTTCTCCGGCGTCGGGGCAAAACTGAATCGAGCAAGCTTGAGAAATGTGTGTCTCGGCATTGCCGGCGGTGCGGGTTGCGCTCTCTTGGTAATCCTGATTCCCGTCGCTCTTCACTTGGCCCACATCGAACAAAGCACCGAAAGCGGAGCGAACTGGCGCACTGCGTTATTTTTCCCGCTACCGATTCTGGCGGGGGCCGCAGCTGAAGAGTTGCTGTTTCACGGTTTCGCGTTTCAACTTCTGCTACGCGCCTTCGGGACGTGGTCCACCGTTATTCCTGTGGGCATGCTGTTTGGATTACTTCACAACAACAACCCCAACCCCACGAACATCAGTTTGATGAATACGGCGGGTTTCGGAATTTTATTCGGTTATGCTTTTCTGCGCAGCAAAGACCTGTGGCTCCCTGTTGGTCTCCACTTCGGTTGGAATGTAATGCTACCGCTTTTAGGCGCGGACCTCAGCGGGCTTATACTAAAGCCAACCGGCCTGAATCTGATATGGAACACTTCACCACTCATCAGCGGCGGCAATTACGGTCCGGAGGCCAGCCTTTTGACCACCGGAGTGCTGTTCGTTCTCCTGCTCTATTTGGTCAAGGCCCCTGTAGCCACACAGGACGCGCCCTTGCTCTCTTATGTGCCGCCTCCGCCGTTGCCCATGCCGGAGGAACCGGTGCCCTTGGTCCCGAAGACCGAGTCGAACTCATTCGAGGACTTTCCGCCGAGTACGCGACCGTAAAAGACTTTCTCCCTCGTTCCAGGAAGCCGCTAGTAATGCAGGCCGATGGCAGCTATAACAAGCAGGAGTGGGCGTCCGCGGGACAGACAATGGGACCGGCGGCGCGCGTCGGCGACTTAGTACAGGTAACGCGAGTAACGCTGGAACACGATTCCATCGTGCTAGAAATCAACGGCGGAACGAAGAAGAAAAACGGCAAGTGGAGCGACCACGTTCAGGTAGGGATGGGCGGCCCCATGGGTGGGAATAGCCGTGTGTCGCGCAACGACGGGAACGATTCGAACGCCGCTGCGGGTACCAGCATCGTGATTGAGTTTCATCACCCGCTTACCGCGATGAAAGCGAAAGAAGTGAAAGAAATCCTGGCGCCCATTTTCGATTTCGAGAAGCGTTCCGCCAGCGAGCTGTACTCCGCCAATCTAAGCCCGGAAATGCAGAAAGCGATCAAAGAGAAGCGCGCCGAAAAGGGCATGGATCGGGAACAGGTAATTCTTGCGCTAGGCCGTCCGGAGAACAAAGTACGCGAGACGAAAGACGGCTCGGAATTAGAGGACTGGATTTTTGGCAAGCCTCCAGGCAGGATCGTATTCGTCACGTTTGAGAACAGTCACGTTGTCAAGGTGAAAGAGACGTATGCAGGCTTGGGCGCGGAAGCTGCAGCGCCGCTTCAAACGCCGCGGTGAATCTCCACAGCACCCCAGATCAGAGAACGTTCTAACCCGTTGTGTCCTGCAAATCTGCGGATCGCGGTTGTAGCGCTGGGCACTGCCGCGTTCTTGACTGCACGGAGTAGGCGATTAGAATAATCGGGGCCTGCGCCGTCAAAGATGTTGGACAGAGTAAAGCCGTCGAACGACTTTGCGGGCACAGTTTCTAAGTACTCCGCCGCTCCGCTGGTCACTAACTCAAGCGATCCACCCGTGAATCGGACGGGGCTCAAATCGCCCAACAGGTAACCACGAACAAACGGGTTCTCCGCGTTAGGGTACGTGCCGAAGCCGCGCCTCAGCCGCGCAAGAACTTCCAGATCGAAGCGGGGCGGAATGGAATCAATTACCTGGTCTGAGTAAGTCCGGCGTAACAGAAAGCGGCTGGTCGCCAGGCGCATCAGGAATCGCAGCAGCGGCGACTCCAAATGCTCCCGCCAATACCTCACTTGCTCCTCCGGATCGGTCATTGCGCAGAACCGCTCGCGCTCCTGTCTTTTCCCTGCGAAAAGCAAGCCATTTCGCAACGCGCCATCAATCCGGCCCGGACGAGGCGCTGCCCCGCGTAGCCTCTCGCCAACATACTCGATCTGTGCCGGATTCAAATCCGCCGCGACGACATGGTGACCCGCGTTCGCAAGCGTGATGGCCATGTCCCCACCCGACGCAATCGCAAAGATACGAGACGCAGGCCGAAACGCCGCAAGCTCTATTTCCGGATCTTCGAACATCCGTCCGAAAAGTAGTCGCGGTTTCCCGCGAACGCGCCAGCCTGTATCGCCCACGTTAGAGCCTCACATCCGGTCGATCACAGCGTTGGTGAAATCGTCCGTTGTCGCTGTCCCGCCCACATCGCGGGTGCAGTGTTTGGACCCTCGGTACACCTCTTCGATTGCATTCTGCAAACGGTCCGCCGCCTCGCGCTCGCCGATATGCCGAAGCATCAGCGCCGCGGATTGCATGAGCGCCGTCGGGTTTGCCCAGCCTTTCCCCGCGATATCGGGAGCGGTCCCATGCACCGCTTCGAAGACGGCATGATCGGCCCCTAGATTAGCGCCCGGCACGATTCCCAAACCACCCACCAAGCCGGCGGTCAGATCGCTCACAATGTCTCCATACAAGTTGGGGAGCACCAATATGTCGAACTGCTCCGGCCGCATCACCAACTGCATGCACGTGTTGTCCACAATCATCTCGCCGTACTCGATGCCGGTAAATTCCGCAGCCACTTCACGACAGCAACGCAAGAAGAGGCCGTCCGACATCTTCATGATGTTGGCCTTATGAATCGCGGTCACTTTGCGCCGTCCTTCGCGCGCGGCATACTCGAACGCAGCGCGGGCAATGCGCATCGATGCCGTCTTCGTGATCACCTTCAAGCTTTCGACGACGTCCTTGACCACCTCGTGCTCGATACCGGAGTACAAATCCTCCGTGTTTTCCCGAAAGATGATCATGTCGATCGGTAGGTCGTTGAATCGTGTCTTCAGTCCGGGCAGCATCTTAATCGGGCGGAAGTTCACATAAAGATCCAGCTTCTTGCGTAAGGCGACATTCACGCTCGAATGTCCTGTTGCAATCGGCGTGGCGATAGGTCCTTTCAGCCCAACCCGCGTGCGATTCAACGATTCGAACACAGATTCGGGAAGAAACTTACCAGTCTCACGCTCCGCTTTGACTCCCGCCTCCACACGATCCCAACTAACGGCGACTCCGGTCGCCTCCACCGCACGCGCTGTCGCGTTAGCGACTTCAGGACCAATCCCGTCACCGGGGATCAGAGTTATCGAATGAGTCACACCCCGTATTATGGCAAGTATGGGCTTCCGCCTTCGCACCGCGCAGGGCAAGCTTAAGATCGAACACAGCATTATCGATAACCTCAAGAAAGTGCTCGAACGGCTGCTTGCCGATAACCCCGAAATTCGCTCCGTGATCCCTGGTGTAATTCGTCCCGTGCGCGATGCGAAAGGCCCGGTGAAGATCCACATCACGGTAGAAACGCAGAACGGTTGGAAGGCCATTGCATTGAGCGGAGGCGCTCGCCAGGAATTGTTCGTCAGTACATCTTTGACGAAAGAAAAACTGGCAGCGGCGCTCGATGGGGCGATAGCGAAACGGTAAAATCGAGCATGGCATTTTGCTCGACATGCGGTCAGCAGATCGCGGATGACGCGAAGTTTTGCGGCGCTTGCGGCGCTCCCACACGCGCTGCATCGGGCGGTGGCGCTAC
>CAXSIG010000522.1:0-4510 GCA_964237255.1 uncultured Bryobacteraceae bacterium | reverse complement strand
CGTCACCCATGGCGATTGCGAAATCGTTTCCCGTGAACTCGGCGACGTTCTCGATTCGGAAGATACCATCACCGCTCATTACACTCTCGAAGTCAGTTCGCCAGGCGTGGAGCGGAAGCTTCTGAAGCCGGCGGATTGGGTCCGTTTTGCCGGGAAGCGCGCCAAAATCGTCTTACACGAACCGCGCGACGGACGGAAAACATTTGAAGGAACCATCTCCGAACCGCAAGACGGTGCCGTCGGCCTCATTCTTCCCGATGGCGAGTCCGTAGCATTCCCGTACACCAGTATTGATCGCGCGAACCTCAAGTTTGAGTGGTAGCGCGTCCCCCAAATTAAGAAATCATCTGAGGACCTTGTGGATACCATTTTTCAATCCATTGAAATTTTAAGTAAAGAAAAGGGCATTGATGCCACTATCGTGATGGATGCCGTCAAAGACGCGCTTCTCATCGCGGCGAAAAAGCATTTCCGCTCTACCGAAGATTACGTCGCGGATCTCGATCCTAAGACCGGCGCTATGCGTCTTTTTGCCGTCAAGCGAGTAGCGGAACGTGTTGAGGATCCGTCTCACGAAATTACGCTTTCCGAGGCCAAGCGTCTCGATCCCACCGTCGAAATCGGATCGGAAGTCCGCATCTCAAAGCCCACCGATGCCCTGGGGCGCATCTCCGCCCAAACCGCTAAACAGGTCATCCTGCAAAAAGTTCGCGAGGCGGAGCGCGATACCGTCTTCAACGAATACTCCGGCCGCGCCGGCGAACTGGTCAACTGCGTTGTGAAGCGTATTGAAGGCCAAGATCTTGTTTTGGATCTCGGCAAGACAGAAGCGCGTCTTCCCAAAAAAGAGCAGTCCCGCCTGGAAAACTTTGGCGTCGGTGACCGTGTTCGCTGCGTGATCAAGATTGTCGACAAGGCCAGCAAAGGTCCTGGCGTCCTGGTTTCGCGGGCCGATCCCGAATTAGTCAAGCGTCTGTTTGAACAGGAAGTCCCGGAAATTTACGACTCCACTGTCACCATTAAAGGTTGCGCGCGCGAAGCCGGCGAACGCACCAAAATCGCTGTCCAGAGTCGCGACCGCGATGTCGATTGCGTCGGCGCTTGCGTCGGCATGAAGGGCATGCGCGTCCAATCCATCATTCGGGAACTGCGCGGCGAGAAAATCGACATCATCGAATACTCGGACGACGCCGTTACATTCGCTACCCACGCCCTCAGCCCCGCGAAAATCAGCCGCGTCACCATTCTTGATCCGGCAGAGAAGCACATGGAAGTCATTGTCGATGATTCACAGCTCTCGCTCGCCATCGGCAAGAAAGGGCAAAACGTCCGCCTCGCCGCGAAGCTGATCGGCTGGAAGGTCGATATCAAGAGCGAGGAGGAGAAGCGACAGGAGATCGAGAGCCAGATGGACGCGCTCGTCACTCACGAATCGCCTCTCAACACTCTGCTCGGCTACGGCCTGGAGCCCGAACTCGAACAGGCTTTGACTGCGGCCAACATCGCGACCGTAGAGAAGCTTGGCGAAATGACTCCGGAACAGTTGGTAGTGTTGCCCGGGATTGATCCCGCTTCTGTTGAGCGCATTCAATCTGCCGTAATTGCCTTCTACGGACAGTTCGATGAAGGGGAGCCGCTGGGCGCCGATCCATTGTCTGAAACACCTCCGGATGAGCAATCCGATAGCGGGGAAGCCGCCAATGCAGCCGACCCGTCTTCTGTCGGTTCCATTGGATTTGAGGAACCGGTTGGCGAGGGAGAGTCTGGTAATATGGAAGCTCCCGCAAGCGGAACCGCGTCCACCGAACGCGATCCCAGGGAAGGCGAATAGGTAGGGCAGATGGTAGTCGATAAGCGCCGCGCCTTTGCCACGCAGCAAAATTAACGCTCATATATGAATAAATCCCGAAGAATCAATGAGCTTGCCCGCGATTTAGAGGTGAAGTCTCATGAGATTCTGGACAAGTTGAAAGAGCTCGGCATTACCGGTAAGACCCACTCGAGCTCGGTCGACGAAGATGTCGCAATCCAATTGCGCGACGCTCTAGCGCCGACTCGTTCGCTTCCCGCGCGTGACAAGCCTGCCGAAACGAACGGAAATCGGCCCGAGGCTCATGAAGCCGCGCCGCCGCGCCGTCACAGAGCCGAAGAGCCAAAGGCTCCGAAGAGCGCACCCGATGAGGTTGCTGCGCCTGCTCCTCCAATGCAGGTGGCCGCTCCGGCAGCTGCGGAGGCGAAAGCCGCAGAAAAGAATATAGAGACCAAACCGTCTGACGCTACGACGCCCGTCTCGACTGAGTCCGACAAGCCCGCGCCGCGGATGGGGCTTCGTCCCCCCTTGGCTGGCTTCCGTCCGCCTCTGGCTGGTGGTCCGGCGCCTGCGCCCGCCTATGCGCCCCCGCAGAAAATAGAAGTTCCGCCGGCTTCTCCCGCCGTGCCCCCAGTGGCTGAAGCACCATCGGTTGCGCCTCCTGTCGCCGCAGCTGTGCCGCCTGTCCCAGCTGCTCCGGTTCGTCCCGCTCTAGGATCGGTGCGTCCGCCAACAATGCCTCCCCGCCCCGGACAAGTTCTGGCTGGTCCCCGGCAGCCGCTCCCTGCTTCCGTTACAGGTGGTGTCGCTGGCACTCTTACACCGGGAACCCCGCTCATTCAGCGTAACGTTCCCCGTCCCGTGCCGAATCAGCCGTTAGCTCCACGTCCTACTCCCGGTGGCCCCGCGCCTCGGCCCGCCCCAGGTGCAGCCGCGCCGCAGCGCCCGCCTTCGTCGCAGATCGCTCCCGGCGCGAATCGGGCCCCGCAAGCAGGTTCCCCCATTGCAGGCAATCGTCCCGGATTAGTCGGCCAGCCCACCCTGCGTCCGGTAGTTCCGCCCCGTCCCGATCTTGCCGCGAAGCTTCAGCCGCGTCCCGGCAATCCCGCATTCGCCGCACCTCCGGCCCCGCCGCGCCCCGGCGCTCCCATTCGACCACCGTCTTCCCCGGCATCTGGCCGTCCCCTGAATCAAGGTTTGTCCCGCCCCGGTCAGGGCCCGATGCAAGGCCGCGGACCTATGCGTCCCGGTGGCGCTCCCGGCGGAATGACTCGTCCCGGCGGCTTACGTCCGGGAATGCATCCCACCTCCCGAACTGGCGCAGGTCTCGTCGGGCCCGGCTCTATGCCGCCGCCCCCCGGTGGTGGCGACCATCGCCGACCCGCTTTCGGCCAGCATCGTCCCGGTGGACGTCCGCAAGGCCGTCGTCGTGACGGAGACGATGCGGAAAAGATGCTGCGTCCGGCGCGCCGCGAAGCGCCCGCCGGTCCGCCGCCCATCAATCGTGATATCACGATTGCCGAAGGCATCACGGTCAAGGAGCTGTCTGAAAAGCTCGACGTAAAGGCTAATCTGGTCATTAAGAAGCTGGTTGACCGAGGCATCTTCGCCACCATTAACCAGACGCTCGATGGCAAAATGGCCACCGATCTCGCCCGCGATTTCGGCGCTTCCACCTCCACCATTTCGTTCGAAGCCGAAGCCATGGCCGACGTCGAAATCATGGAAGCCGCTACGGATCTGGTCCAACGCGCTCCCGTGGTCACCATCATGGGTCACGTCGATCACGGCAAAACCTCGCTCCTCGACGCCATCCGCGAAGCCAGCGTCGCCTCGCGCGAAGCCGGCGGAATCACCCAGCACATCGGCGCGTATCACGTCGAGAAGAATGGCCGGAAGATCGTCTTCATCGATACTCCGGGCCACGAAGCCTTCACCCGCATGCGCGCCCGAGGCGCCAAGATTACCGACATCGTAATCCTGGTAGTCGCCGCAGACGATGGTGTCATGCCCCAAACGCTCGAAGCCATCGATCACGCCCGAGCCGCCAAAGTTCCCATCATCGTCGCGATCAATAAGATCGACCGCGCCGAAGCTCAGGTAGACCGCATCAAGCAGCAATTGAGCGATCGCGGCCTGCTAGCGGAAGACTGGGGCGGCGATGTAGTTATGGTTCCGGTGTCAGCCCGCACCAAGCAGAACCTAGACACGTTACTGGAAATGATTCTGCTCGTCGCAGACATCCTAGACCTCAAAGCCAATCCGACGCGTCCGGCGATGGGTTCCGTTCTCGAATCTAAGCTGGATCGGGGCCGTGGTCCTGTTGCAACGGTTCTCGTCCGCAACGGCACCCTCCGTGTCGGCGACTTCTTCATCTGCGGCGACGTGTTCGGTAAGGTGCGTGCGCTAATCGATGATCGCGGTAATCAAGTTCGCGAAGTTGAGCCATCCATGCCTGTCGAAGTTCTCGGGTTGGATGCGCTTCCCACCGCCGGCGATGAATTCCAGGTGGTAACCGATACCGCAAAGGCCAAGCAAATCGTGATGTATCGCGAAGCAAAGGCCCGCGATGTGGCGCTTGCCAAGAACAAGCGCATGACGCTCGAACAACTGCAGAAGCAGATGGCGCAGGGCGAGGTCAAAGATCTCAACCTGATCCTGAAAGCCGACGTGGGCGGTTCGGCCGAAGTTCTTTCCGAA
>CAXSIG010000521.1:3180-4518 GCA_964237255.1 uncultured Bryobacteraceae bacterium | reverse complement strand
ACCTGAACAATCTCATCGAGCAGGATCACCGGCGAGTAAAGCAACGACTCCGACCCATGCTCGGGCTGAAGAGTTGGCGAACGGCAGGGATCGTGATCGGCGGTATCGAACTGGCGGAAAAGATCAAAAAAGGGCAGTACAAGTTCGGAAAGCTCGGTGGAGGCACGGCAACGATGCCGGCACTTTGGCAAGCGGCGCTGGCCGCGTAACCGGGCTGCTGACCGCTAATCGGGAAAGGAACAATTTGCCGGGATTGGCACGCCGCTGAATTTGCACCAGAACCGCATCGCCGATCCTTCACCGCATTCACGAAGATTGTCATGGAATCTGTTCCCGGCAAAGTCGGCGGAGTTTGCAGCGGCATGACCTAGCGGATCACCTGAAGGTCCGCCGCATAGATCACCGAACCGCTAAAGTTCTGCCGTATTTCGGAAACCATCGACTCTGTTGTAGCCCCAAAGGGCAGCCCGTGATAAACCACCAGAACGCGCGGTTTCACCTGCGCCGCAATTTTTCCAAGGTCCACCGCCGATGTGTGGAAGGAAGAGTGATAACGTTGCCATGCCGCAGTCCGATGCGTCAATCCAAGAGCCGAATACGCCTCGTGAATCAGAATGTCACAGCCCATCGCGTTAGCAATTAGTTGATCGCTATACGTCGTGTCACCTGAAACAACGATTGTCTTCCCGGAAGAGATCACGAATTTGTAGCCGTAAGCCTCTCGCAGATTTCCATGTCTCACTCTGAACGCATATACCTTGACGCTCTTGTCCTGCTCCTCAAATACCAGTCCATCGTGATGGATCTCATGAACGTGGATCTTGTACGCCTCCGGGACTGCCGGCTCCAGGCCCTTTCGCAGCCGGATGTCTAAATCACGCTTGTACGCCTTCAACAAAAACTTCGTCATCTTGTTCGTACCTGCAGGACCGTAAACATCAAGAGCGGTGAGGCGGCCAGTCACGGCGGGAGTAAAAATAAAGTCTGGGTATCCCACGGTATGGTCACTGTGGAGATGCGTCAGAAACAGGTGGGTCAATCCCTCAGAATTCAGAGACGGAAAACCGTTGCGCGCGGCCTGAGCGGCTCTGCGAACTACTCCCACGCCTGCATCCACCACGTAGGACCGACTATTCACGATAATCGCCAGACTGGGACCGGCGCGTTCAGGGTCGGGATTAGGAGTCCCTGTGCCCAACATCACTATAAATACATCTTCCCGAGGCTGTGCCGCCAGGAAAACTGGAAGAACGCCGATTGCTAATACCGCTCCAAATTTTCGACAGCTTGTCCCAGACGACGGTATAGCCTTCCCTGGGTTCGGACTAGCCATGCAGT
>CAXSIG010000521.1:0-3170 GCA_964237255.1 uncultured Bryobacteraceae bacterium | reverse complement strand
TTGTGGATCATAGCCTTCTCCCCGAGAACCTTTGAGCCACGCCAACCAATAATGGTTGCAAAATAGTTACTCCGCAAAAACAAACTGTAAGAAACCTGCTAAAAGTGTCCAGAGCATTTTTCGGCTCCTCCTTCATACCAATTCTATGCATAAATATGGTCATGTCTCCGTTGCGAAGTTAGGGGTGGGGGTCCCGGCAGGGTTAGAAGCCGATGCCGACGACCCCGATTTATTCATTCGAAGGACGGCAGGACCCGGGTGAACTGATTATTTCGTGCGTGCGCCTGTATCTCGGATACTCTGTCGTACGAGCACATAACGGAACTGATAGTCGAACGCGGGACCGAAGTAGAGGCCAGTCGCAATTGGCGCTGGGTTCAGGTGTATGCGCCCGAGTTGAAAAACGCTGCCGTCCGTGACTGAAGCCGGTGAACAAGAGCTACCGGACTGAGACATGCATCAAGGTGATTTGACGTTACTCAAACTTGCCGCTTGCGAGAGTCGAAATTGCGCGGAATGCTCGCGTACGACGAAGAGACCTGCCCGTTAATTACGTTATTTTAGTTTGGAACTCCGGCATGTTTAGAACTCCGGCATTGACGGATTCTTACCTAAACAGTGTCCTAGACTAACGGACCAGGCTTTTTCGCGAACCGGTCAACAACCGCGTCGACCGTGCGATAGGTTAGCGCCAGAGCGGTAAGGGTCGGATTTCCCGACGGGTTTTGTGGGAACGAGGAAGCGCCTACCACGAAGAGGTTAGAAATCTGCCAGTGCTGCTGATAATTGTTCACAACGGAATTCGACTCGTTTGCTCCCATAATCGCGCCACCCTGGATATGGGTAGACTGATAACGCAACACATCGTAATGCTTTAACTCTGGGAAGGTAGTCACTTCGGTTGCGCCCATCTCTTTGGCGATTTCTGTCGCTTTCCGGCTCATGAACGCGGCCATTCGGCGCTCGTTATCGCGCCAGTCCAGCGTGAAACGCAACAGCGGGTCGCCAAAGCGGTCTTTATATGTAGGATCTAAATCCATATAGTTGCCGCGGTAGGCGAGATGTTCGCCATAGAAGGACAGGCGTCCTGTTCGATCGTAGTGTTGCAAGGCTGCCTTCTTCCACTCCGAACCCCAGCCCGCCTTGACGGATGCGGGCAGGATCCCGAAATTTGCCATGGGCCGAAAGCCATAACACACGGTGTAAATGGAACCGCCGCGTAGGAAGTCTACCTTGCTGTGATCAAACACGTCGGCATCATAGTCGTTGATTGCAACGCCGGCCGACCCAGCGCCCATGAAACGATTCAGAGGCTTCGGGAAATACGCCATAGCAGCCGGAATGGAAATGTGGTGCGTGAGATTGCGCCCAAGGGTACCTTGTCCCGTGACAGCATTGTAGGGATTACCAATCTTTGACAGCAGTAGTAATCGGCTATTGTTCAGGGTCCACGAGCAGAGAAAGATCATGCCAGCAGTCTGTAAAACCTCTTCGCCCTTGGAATCCACATAAACGACGCCAGTTGCCCGTCCCGCTTCGCTCTGTATACGTTTTACCCAGCAGTGGGTACGTAGGTCGAAGTTCTTTCTTCCCCGCAGCAATGGGAGCAGAGTATTAGTGGGCTGTGCCTTGGCGCCGATCATACATCCAAAGCGTTCGCAATAGCCGCAGTAAGTGCAACCCGCGCGCGACACTCCGTCGGGATTGCGGTAAGCCTGGCTATTTGTGGCGGCGGGAAGCGGGTACGGATGATAGCCCATCCGTTGTGTTGCATCCTTGAACAACGCCGCTAGATAGGGCATTTTCATCGGCGGAGTCGGAAACTCCTCGCTACGCGGCCCTTCGAACACGTTGCCGCCGCTTATGATCTTTCCGTTCAGGTTTCCGGCCGTACCTGAGATACCCATCATCTTCTCAGCGCGCATATAGTAGGGCTCAAGCGCATCGTAGCCGATGCTCCAGTCCTGGATGGAATGATCCTCCGGCAACCGCTTGCTGCCGTATTTCTCAACTGTGCGAGTATGCAGCTCGAATGCATCAGGAGGATAGCGATAACAGATCCCGCTCCAATGCTCGCCAGATCCGCCAACTCCGGAACCGGGAAGAAAGGAGCCGTACTGGCGGACGGGTAGTGCATGGTCGCGAGTGGTGTGCCGGAACGTAATCGTCTCCTGTGAGATATCCTGCATCATTTTGACTCGCAGCCCATAGTCGAGCTCGTCCATGCCGTCCATGTATTCGCGCGGCTGGTGGGGCGATCCTCGCTCCAATACAGTCACATTTAACCCGCTACGTAACACGAGTTCCTTGGCGACCAGCAAGCCGGTCCACCCTGCCCCGACGATCACCACGTCCACTTCCGGCAGACGCTTCATATTTCGTCCTCTGAAGGCTTTACGGCGTGTCCTACGATTTGTTGAAGACTCATCGGCTTGGGCCGATACTCGCGACCGTGGTAACGATCCACTTCATCGGCGTAGCTCATTCGCGGTCCTGGAAATCCGATCAGTTGCCATCCAATCAAGCCTGCGTTGCCCCCGTGCATCGGGTCGCAGAACATGCCCTCAATGGTGTGGGTTTTCAGCATTTGGAAGAAAGGACTCTTCTCTATGCGGGTAAGAGCCGCCTACTGTTCTTCTTTAATTAATTGATGTAAACCTCGAATCTTCTGCATTCCTTCACGATAAATGTCTGCCGGTGTTGCCTTTCCCTGGTAGCCCTGTTCGGGAACTCCAGTCTCGAAGGGTGGTTGAGTAAAGCGGTAGCGGTCTCGGCCGTAAGGTCCAGCAAGCTGCCGGTCGATGTAGATGACAACCCCCGCTTCGTTTGCTCCCGGTCCGGCATCGTCCGCTGGAAAAATCTGGGCCGTTGCAGCGGCCACGTCTAACGCCTCTGACTCGACAAAGAATCGCAGTGGAATCTTGACGGTCTTTTCGGGGTCCTGAGCGTGGACCCGGACGGGTGTGCGGTCCAATGAGTAAACGAGGACACCGCCCAGCGTGCTGGCCGATAATGTCAGAAAGTGACGTCGCCGCATTATAGCTAGCTTACTTCGGCGGAGTTGCAAAAGGCGACTTGTTGAGGTGTAATCTGCCAACATTTACATAGTGGCCCGTTATCGGAAGCCGGAAGAACTGTTTTCGTGCTCTCAAACCAAAGCCTTATCGCTG
>CAXSIG010000520.1:0-4547 GCA_964237255.1 uncultured Bryobacteraceae bacterium | reverse complement strand
CACCGCAACGCCATTTAACTCAATGGTTGTGCGCCGCTGCCAAACCTCCTCGAACGCCGGAACGCCGCGAAGCACGCTCATGACATCGATGCGGAGCCGATAGACGTCCTCGCGCAAACATCGAAAATGGACGGCGTGCCCTTCGGCAAGATAGCGCTGCTCAAACGGAGGAACCGCAATGGGCAATGCCTCCAGCTCTCGAAGCGCCGCCCGCAACTGCACCAGGTTGTCCGGTGAAAGGAGAACCAGTAGATCGAGGTCCCGGCTAAACTCCGCCGCGCCGTAAAACACGCACGCCTGGCCGCCCATCAGCAGAGAGCGCACGCCATTCGTCCGCATCGAAAAAAGGGCTCTGAGTATCGGGCTCCGGGTCAAGACTGCCGCCTAACGCGAGGTACGTTTCCCAAAGCTTCTCACTTTCCGCCCAGCGTTCGGCTGGAGTCATCCGGAGCCACTCTTCCCGCTCGCCGCCATCAAGCGGATTGTCGTCCATCAGCTGGCGAGTTCGACTTCGATCCGCTTCTTTTCCGCGTCCAGCTTCGTGATCCGGAAGCTCCGCACCTGGCCTTCGCGGGCCGGCTCTTTGCGCGCCGGTTGCCCGACGTCTCCCACGCCCGCCTTCCACTTGCTTGCCAGCATGCTGGTCAGGCTCGAAAGGTCGGTTTTGGTTTCATTTTTCGGCTCATCTTTCGATGCCCCACCACCCAGCGAACAGGACGCGTGAACGCCCTCGCCTAACTCCACGCTGACGCGGCCGCGCGCCATCTCGGAAATGCGGCCGGTCACCACGTCACCTTCCTTGTGCTCCGCAATATATTCGTCGGCCGACGTGGGAATCAACTGCTTCATCCCCATGCGGATCCGCCGCTTCGCCTTGTCCAACTCCAGGACAACGGCCTTCACCGCCTGGCCCACTTTCAGCGCATCGCTCGGATGGTTCAAGCGAGTCTCATTGGTGATGTCGCCGACGTGGATCATGCCCTCCACGTTCTCCGATAACTGCGCGAAGGCCCCGAACTTCTCGAGCTTGGTAATCTGCGCGTCCACCACGGTACCCACCGCGTACTTGGTCTCTGCGCCGTCCCAGGGATCTCCCAATGCCTGCTTCAGACCCAATGAAATCCGATGCTCCGGGACGTTTACGCCCAGCACAACGACATCCACCATCTCGCCCGGCTTCACCAGGTCCGCAGGTTTCCGTACCTTCTTCGACCAGGACATCTCGGACAAATGGACCAAGCCATCCACACCGGGAACCAGCTCGACAAACGCACCGAAATCCGTAACGCGCGATACCGGCCCGGTCACCCGGTCGCCCACTTGAAACTTCTCCTGGGCCACGGTCCACGGGTCCGGCTGTAACTGCTTCATACCAAGCGAAATGCGCTTCCGCTTCGAATCGACTTTCAGGATCTGAACGTCCACTTGCTGGCCGACCGTAAGCACATCGGAAGGTTTCGCAATGCGTCCCCAGGAGATCTCGGCCACGTGCAACATCCCATCTACGCCGCCGATATCGAGAAATGCTCCGTAGTCCGTAAGACTCCGAACCGTTCCGCGCACCACCATGCCTTCGCGCAGATCGCCGAAAGCCTGCTCGCGCCGAATCTTCTCTTCGTCTTCGAGAACCGAGCGGCGGTCCACCACCACGTCTTCCTCGGCGATGTCCAACTTGATGACACGGCAGCTGATATCCTGCCCTACCAGCTTTTCCATCTCGGCAGCGTCTTTCGCGCCGCTTCGCGAAGCCGGCATGAACGCTCGAAAGCCGACGTCCACCGAAGCGCCGCCCTTGACCACGCCGGTTACCCGGCCGCCGATTACCGCTTTATCCGCAAACGCCTTCTCCAGCCCGCTCCAGTCTTTCGGCTTGTCGAACTTGATGAGAGTTAAGTCGTAGAAGCCTTCCGGATTATGTCCCGAGATGGCGACCTGGACTTTGTCGCCCGGCTTCACCGGAATGTCGCCATTCGGCTCGCGCAAGCTGGCCGTCGGCAGCGCGCCTTCTTCTTTCATCCCGAGGTCGAGAAAAATTAAGTCGCCGGATACCGAAAGGACGGTGCCTTCGCGGCCTTCTCCAGTGGCCGGAGTGCGTGTGCGAGTTTGTTCAAATTCTTTAAGGACATCGCCAAAAGACGACACTTCCGTCTCAGCGTCCACGGGTTGATTGGGCATGGGGGGAGTAACGATTCCATTTTTACATACCATTGTCACGACACCGCTTGCCGCCGTTTTATCATGGAGATTAGGACTCTTATGCTGGATGTGAAGAACGGACCTCTAGAATCGCTCGAACACTGGGACGACTTCGTGAAGTCGCGCTACCGCGAGGACAAGAACCAGGAGGAGTTCCGCGACTACCGTGCGGGCGCTAACCCCGGAGTGGAAGAGTTCTACCGCCAGAACCACGCACACCAAACGCTCGATTTCGTTCTTGAAAAAAAAGCGGAATACACGCCGCGAACCAAGCAGCGCATGGGGATCTGGGACGCGCTAGAACATCTGAATACATTAGTCGATGACAGCGACCCGGACACGGATCTTTCCCAAATTGAACACGCGATGCAAACCGCGGAAGCCATCCGCGCCGACGGCCATCCGCGCTGGTTCGTTCTCACGGGCCTGATTCACGATCTCGGCAAAATGCTTTGCTTCAGCGGCGAACCGCAGTGGGCCGTCGTGGGCGATACGTTTCCCGTGGGATGCCGCTACTCAGACAAGATCGTTTACCCCGAATTTTTCCGTGCGAATCCGGATCTTCAGGTTCCTCAGTTTCAAACCGAGCTAGGGATCTACGACCGCCATTGCGGGATGAAAAATGTCCATCTCTCCTGGGGGCACGACGAATATCTTTACCACGTCACAAAAGAGTACTTGCCAGACGAAGCGTTATACATGATCCGGTATCACTCTTTTTACCCAGGGCATCGCGAGAACGCTTATAACCATTTGCTGGACGCGCACGATACCAAAATGTTTGAGTGGGTTCGCGCTTTCAATCCGTACGATCTTTATTCCAAGTCCGCCGTCCGCCCCAATGCTGTCAAGCTCAAGCCGTATTACACTGACTTGATCGCCGAGTACTTTCCGAACGAAGTAAACTGGTAACCTTCGCCCCGTAAGCGACGCCCCCACGTTATGGCCAATGTGCCATGGGTAATCTGGAAAGCTGTTCCGCGTTCCTGCCGGAAGTGACATTTATCCCGTCAAGCCTCAGCGTAAGTGGTGGGGAAGTGATATTTTGAACGAGCGAAGGATACGATTGACTAAACGCGCATTTTTACTGCCGGCACTTGCCTGCTCCGTGGTCGGAGCGCTTTTATTTTCCGCGGGATGCGCAAATAAGGCTGATCAGGAGAAAGCTGGCAAGAAAAAGGGCGGTGGCGACGTTCCTGTGACCGTCACAACCGTTTCAACCCGCGATGTTCCGGTAGAGTTGCAGGTTATCGGCAACGCGGAGGCGTATTCCACTATTTCCTTGAAAGCACAAGTCTCCGGCGAGATCACAAAAGTTTACTTTCACGAAGGCGACTATGTGCGGAAGGGCGACCGGCTTTTTACCATCGATCCTCGCGCTATGCAAGCGCAACTGCAGCAGGCACAAGCCACGTTGATGCGCGATAACGCGCTTTTAAGCCAGGCGCAGGCGAATTTGGCGCGCGACCAGGCACAAGCGAAATATAGCCGTGACCAGGCCACGCGCTATGTCGACCTTCAAAAAGAAGGAATCGTTTCGAAGGACCAAACCGAACAACTCCGCAGTGCGGCCGATGCTGCAGGGCAAGCGCTTAGCGCGGACCAAGCCGCGATTGAGAGCGCAAAAGCCGAGATCGCCGCCCAAAGTGCCACCGTGGAGACCATGAAGGTCCAGTTCGGGTATACAGAAATCCGTTCGCCCATTGATGGCCGTACAGGCAGCATCACGGTGAAGCAGGGCAATATCATCACTGCAAATTCCGTTGACCTGATGACGATTAACCAGGTCCAACCGATTTACGTCACGTTTTCGGTACCCGAGGCCCAGTTGGGCGACATCAAGAAATATATGGCCGCCGGCAAGCTTCCTGTAACAGCGATGGGCCAGGATGAGACAGAAGGCAAAGAGAGCGGCGTGCTGACCTTTATCGACAACAACGTCGATATGACCACCGGGACAATCAAATTGAAAGCTACGTTTCCGAATGCCTCACGGAAGCTCTGGCCGGGTGAATTTGTGCGTGTTTCTCTGCGCCTGACAACAGAGCAAAATGCTGTGGTGGTTCCGAATCAAGCTGTACAAACGGGACAGGACGGTTCTTTTGTTTACGTCATGAAAGAAGATCGATCCGTGGAAAATAGGCCCGTTACAACGGGAGCCCGGGTAGATCAGGACCTGGTGGTTGAAACCGGCCTCAAAGCCGGGGAGACTGTCGTGACGGAAGGGCAGCTCCGATTAGCTCCGGGCATGCATGTCGTGGTAAGAACACCGGGAGCGCCAGGTGGACCGGGCGGTTTTGGCGGTCGCGGTAAAAAGAAAAAAGGTTAAAAGCAGCGGAAGGAGAGAGTGT
>CAXSIG010000519.1:0-4554 GCA_964237255.1 uncultured Bryobacteraceae bacterium | reverse complement strand
CTCGCCGTCGCGCCGACAGCCACACTCGGCGGGCAGCCATTGCCGCCGCGCCCGCAGTCTCTCCCGATGGGCTGATTCTTGTCGGCGATGACGGTGGAACGCTGCACTTCTTCGACGCCATGCGCGGCAAAGCCAAGCTAAACGAAGATCCCGTGTTCGGATTCCGCGCTGCCGCCCCAAGCTTGGCGTGCAACAAGAGCTACTTCGAACGCAAGATCATCAACTGGGATCCACAAGCCATGCGGATCAAAGCCTGACTATTCCACTTTTCCGGCGCTCAGCAAGTTAGCGAAAATTCGGTAAGCCCCCGGCACACCTGCGGGCAACTGCCGAAACCAGGAGTAGGAAGAAAACACATACGCGCCTTTCCCGTAACGGGTAAATAACGTGCCGCCCGAAAGACCCTTTTCATCCGGATCGTGCGTGGAAAGAACGGTTTCATATCGCGGGTCCCACTCCGAAGCGAAGTAAAGACCGCGCTCCTGCACCCAGCCATCGAAATCCTTCGCCCCGATCTTATTCGGACCCCGAAGTAGCGGCCCCTTCATGCTCATGAACTCGACCGGTGATTCCTCCACAGTCACTCTGTCCCGGCTGAGCTTAAACGGATAAGGACCCAAGCGGTCCAGCCCGGACTCCACCGCGCGCGGATTGAAGCGCCGGTCCTCCGCAACGTTATACTGCACCACCAAAGTGCCGCCGTTCTTCACATATTCCAGGACCCGGCCCTGATTGGCGAGCAGATCCTGACGGAGGTTGTAAGCGCGAACTCCCGTCACAATAGCGTCGAAGCGCGAAAGATCGCTACTGGCCAGATCGTCCTTACTAAGCAAGGAAACTTCACAGCCCATCTGCCGGAGCGCCTCGGGCACTTCATCGCCCGCGCCCATAATGTACCCCACCCGCTTCGAAAGCACTTCCAGCGGAACCATGCGCAACAGGCCTGCGGAGGGAATCATCAATGTCTGCGCCGGAATGTGGGAGTAAGAAATTACCTGAACCCCCGTATGAACGTCTACGCCACCCACGCTGGCCCAAGCCCGAAAATGCGTCGGAGGCCCGCTTTCCGCGCCGAAGTTCACGGGCGTCACCGTAAACGTGACTTCCTGCTGTTCGCCCGTGGCTTTTAAATCAAATGGCCGCGATGCCGGTTCAATCCGCCAGCCCGGGTCGGCCTCTACATGCACGTCACCCTTGGCCGCGCCGACGTTCGCCTTCACTTGAATCACCAGCGGGCGCGAATCCTTATTGGTGAACACCAACACCGGCGAAGGCAGGTCGACCGCTACCGGTGGCACAAACGTAAGCGGCCGCGTCAACTCCCCCTGCAGCCTGTCCACATAGCGAAACAGAACCGGCCGAGTCAGATGAATTTTGGTTCCAGCCATGTCGATGGTAAACTCAGCCACCATCGCCGGCACCGGATCAGGCCGCCCAATCAGCATCTGGTTATCGATTTTGTATAGGTTGCCCTTCTCTTTCTGGGCCAGCCAAAACGGCTCCGAGTAGCCCTCATTTGCAGGAACCGTCAAATCCACCGGCTTTGCTACCGGCACATTATTTACAAAGGCGTTAGCCACCACGACGGTTTGCCCGCCCACTGACGCGCTAACCGCGCCAACCGGCTGAGTAGAGCGATTGATCCCGTTCAGCGTGACTTTGACTTTTGCGCCCGGCACGGCCGCAAAGCGGTCCGCTTCCGCATCCAGCCACAAGCCGGAACACAGCGCGATCGTCTCATCTAAATCCTTTAGCTTGCGTTCCGCCCACAGATCCTTCGTATCGGCCAACGCTTGGACTTCCGGTCGAGCCTGCAGCAGCAACGGAACCGACCGTTCCGGATGTGCCGGCGCAAACTCTGCCGCGGCCCGGTTCAACAACTCCCCCGCTTTCCCACCGCCCGGCAACCGATTCCAAGTCGTATCGATTCCGTCGAAAAGATCCTTCTTCGCCGCGTCGCCCGCAAGCGTAATCAAAGTATTCTTCGAAAACCCTCGACGCTCCGGCGATCCCATGGCCTGGCTACGATGCTCGTCACGGCTCATTCCCGCAATCTCGCCGTACGATTTACCAAGGATCGGATTGTACTCGCCCGTATCGAACTCAACCCGGTCCTTCATCGCCGCCTGCTCTTTCTCCATTTCCGGCGTAAAGTTCAGGACGTTGTACATCAGCCGCTTCGCCTTCCACGGCTTCACATAAATCAATTGTTCGGGAAACTTCTTTTCGTCCGCAGCCGCGAAAAAAGCCTCTTTGCCCAGGATCGCGGAAGCTTGATGGTGGCCATGCCCGTCGCGCGGCGTGCCGCTAAAGCGAAGCACTACGACATCTGGCCGATAGCGCCGAATCACCCAAACCATATCGGAGAGCACTGCGTCGTGCCCCCATTTCTCGATCGATTCTTTCGGCGTTTTCGAAAAACCGAAGTCGATCGCGCGAGTAAAGAACTGTTCCGCCCCGTCAATCCGGCGCGCCGCCAGCAACTCCTGAGTTCGGATCACGCCGAGCATATCGCCCTGCTCCGACCCGATCAGGTTCTGCCCGCCCTCCCCGCGTGTCACAGAAAGATAAGCGGTTTGCAGCTTACGCCCGCGCGCCCAGTAAGCCAACGCCGCGGTGTTCTCATCGTCAGGATGCGCCGCAATCATCAGCACGCTTCCTAAAACGGTGAGTTTCTCCAGTGCAAGCGCAATCTGGGGCGATCCGGAAAGGTTCCGCTGGCCGAGAGCGGATGCGCCCAGACTAAGGGCAACGGCAACGGCGGCAATACGGTTCCGCATGGTTTATGAGAGTCGGAGGACCTGCTTCAGGGTTCCGGTTTCGGCTTGAATTTTGTCTTGGAGCATCAGAAGCGCGTGAATCAACTGCTCGGGACGCGGCGGGCATCCGGGCACGAACACGTCCACGGGGATCACCTGATTCACCGGCACCAGCGCGTAATTGTTAAACACGCCGGTCGACGTAGCGCAAGCTCCCATTGAGATCACCCATTTCGGCTCCGGCATTTGTTCGTACAAGCGCCGAATCACCGGCGCCATCTTATTTGAAACGCGCCCCGCGATGATCATCAAGTCTGATTGCCGGGGCGACCCGCGAAATACTTCCGCGCCGAAGCGCGCAATGTCGAACCGCGAAGAACTCATCGACATCATCTCAATCGCGCAGCAGGCAAGCCCGAATGACATGGGCCAAATCGAATTCTTGCGTGCCCAGTTAATCGCTTGATCCAGACGAGTGGTGACGATGCCTTCAGCCATTGCCGCCTGGTTCACCGCGGCGTCATCGATACGCGCGAAAAGCTCGGCAGGCCCGCTCGCCAGAGGGGTTTCCATATCGTGATTCTCGCACAGCGGTTGTTAAACTTGAGGATTCCGCATTTCGCCGATGACATTCCATTCCTATGAAGACGCACTCAACCAAGCCGCGCGTATTTGCGGAATTGAGCCTGAATTCTGGGACATATTCGGACACCACCACGTCACATCGGAATCCACTAAGCGCGCCATCGTCGAAGCGCTCGGAATTCCAGCCGGATCTCAGTTCGATATCGAAGCCGCTCTTACTGCAAGGGAGAACGAAGAGCAGGATCGCCTGATCGAAATATGTCGCGTTGCAAGTGTCAATCAACAACCCATCCGCATCCCCGTTCGTTCCGCCAGTTTTGAAGTCGCCCTAAAAGCGGAAGATGGCAACCCGCGGACCTGGCAAGCGGACCCGAACGAGTACGGCGAGTTAGAACTTCCCGCAGATCTGGTACTCGGATACTACGAACTAACTGTACGTTCCGATGATCGCGAATCGGTCTGTCAACTCATCGTTACCCCAGACCGAGCCTACCTGCCCGCTCTCCTGGAAAACGGCGCCAAAACCTCAGGATTCGCCGTAACACTCTACGGGGTACGATCCGCCCGCAACTGGGGCTGCGGCGATTTTCGCGACCTGCGCGAACTTTGCCATTGGGCGCATGTTCGGTTAGGTGTCAGCTTCATCGCCCTGAACCCTCTGCACGCTATCCATAACCGGCAGCCATACAACGCAAGCCCTTATCTTCCGAACAGCATTTTCTATCAGAACTTCATCTACCTGGACTTAGAAGCGTTCCCTGAGTTTGCGGCCGCGGCAGACTTATACAAGTCGGAAGAGGTGCAAACGGAAATCGAGGCGCTACGGTCCGCCACACACGTGGAATACGAACGCGTTCAGGCCTTAAAACTACGCTTCCTTCGCCCGATGTTCAGTTGGTTCCTCGAACACGGAGATCGCGGCGGCTTCAACGAATATATCGCCCGCGAAGGTGACTTACTCAACCGCTTTGCAACGTACTGCGCCTTGGACGCGGCGCTCCATGCGGAAAATCCTAACCTATGGGTATGGCACGATTGGCCCGCGGGTTACCAGGATCCGGAATCCTCCGAAACCCGCCGATTCCAAAAGAACCACGCCCGCGAAATCGAGTTCTACAGCTACATCCAATGGCTGGTAGACCGCCAACTATCCGAGACCCAACTCTATGCCACCGAAGAAGCCGGAATGAAGATCGGCCTCTTCGGCGGC
>CAXSIG010000518.1:1457-4557 GCA_964237255.1 uncultured Bryobacteraceae bacterium | reverse complement strand
CCGTCCTGAGCCTCTGCTTGGCCGACCCATTCGACTTCGGTTTAAAATTCGAGACTTTACGTCGGCTGTCCACCGGGTTTGTCGATTTCATTGTTCTTCTAGCAATCGGCATGGACGCGACTCGGAATTACGACCACTACGTGGACGGGCACTCCACCAAAATCGACGAGGCTCTCGGCAATACCCAGTGGCGCGATAGATGGAAAGCCGTTGGCGTGAGAAGAAGTGACTTCCGGCAATTTCTTGCATCCGAGTTCTCGCTGAGCATGGAATCTTTGGGCTACTTGCATACACCGCTCGACAGGATGAAGCTGGTACGGTCCGTCGACAAAAACCTTCCGCTCTACTATCTTGCTCTGTTCTCACGCAACAAGATGGGATCTAAATTCTGGGACGACGTGCTCAAGTATCACGAGGATCAACTGGGACTGTTTTACTAAAATGTCGCTGCTATCGAAAATTGAGTGGACGGACGCAACATGGAATCCGGTCCGCGGCTGCACGAAGGTCAGCCCCGGTTGCAAACATTGCTACGCGGAAAGATTCGCCGAGAGATTTCGCGGTGTCGCAGGTCATCCATTCGAACACGGTTTCGATCTCAGGACAGTGCCCCATAAACTAGGCGAGCCTTTTCGATGGAGCGAGCCCCGCATGATCTTCGTCAACTCCATGAGTGATCTGTTTCATAGCGAAGTGCCCGACCCGTATATATTGCGCGTCTCCGCAACCATGATGGCCGCGCGCTGGCACACGTATCAGGTGCTGACGAAACGCTCGGATCGTCTTAGACAGTTACTAACCGGCTGTCTGAATGCCGCGGCGAAGGCGGATCACATCTGGTGGGGTGTATCCGTGGAAGATCGGAAATATGGATTGCCCCGGATAGCCGACTTACAAGCGACGCCAGCTGCGGTCCGGTTTCTTTCGATCGAGCCTCTCCTGGAGGATGTAGGAGAACTGCCGCTCGACGGCATCTCTTGGGTCATCGTCGGTGGAGAAAGCGGCCCCCGCGCTCGCCCAATGAAAGAAGAATGGGTTCTTTCCATTCGCGAACAATGCGCGGCGGCAAATATCCCATTCTTCTTCAAGCAGTGGGGCGGAGTGCGAAAGAAGAAAACTGGCAGAACCCTTCGGGGACAGACCCACGACGGTTTCCCAAAGCGTGTTCAGCATCCGACGATACCGGCGGATGCGCGCTTGCGACGGGCGCAGGAAATCGAGAACGAACAGTTCGCGCAGGGGCTAATTAGAATTGAAAGCGATCCGTCTTCGCCTTGCCGCTGAGCGGTCTGTTTGCCCACCTGCCTCAAACATTTACGCGTGATTTCTGCTTTGGCCGGTGCCTTTGTGCTTGAAAATTGCTGATCGACGGTTGTGCGGCGCGGAGTGGGAATCACCGCCCGCGACTTTGCCCGTTGAACAGTTAGACTAGGAGAGTTTGGTTCATCGGACACAAGAACTAGCTCGATGTTGGAGGGCTTCGTCAGGCGGAAGTCCGTTTCTCTTGAATCACTTCCGACGCTGTTGGTAGAATCCTCACTGGCCAGAGTAAACGCGGGAATTATATGACGTTAGCCTGTAACCGATACGAACCAACCTTCCCCCCTCGTTTGTCGCATTTCGGCCGATCGACATCCCGAAGGGGTGATAGCCACGTTTGCTGACGGTCAGAAGGCTCACATATGTCTCTCACATCAGTCGTTTTGAAGTATCGCTCACTAACTCCTCTGCCGAAGTCGGTAATTTCTGCGACCGTATTTGTAATCCCTGTCCTCGGCAGCGCATTGCTGAGCTATTACCTTAAGCTGTCGCTTGAGCGCACGTTTCAGCTGCAAGTCGTGGTTGGAATCGTTGGCTTCTTGGTCTACTGAATCCTTCGTCGATATTTTGAACTGCGGCTTGAGCTACTCGATAGAACTGATGAGAGACAACGCAACGCGCTCGCGCAGACTTCAGTAGCACTTGATGAATTAATCGCGGCGCGTTTGGCCCACATCCATGCGGCAAAAGAGCGCTACGAATCGGACACGGCTGTTGGCTGCAAAGAGGTCATAAAGTTAGTATTTGGCTCACTCGACCATATTCAGCGGTTAGTTGACGCTTTCTATCAAGTAGTACAGACCCAATTCGGTCAAGCAGGTTCATTATTGGACGAAATCGATTTTGAGGTTACTTTTATGACTCGGTCCTACGTAGATAATGAAATCACTATCTACGCGTCCCAAAATAGAGATCACCGCGAACCTCGAAGTCTGCTGCTTCGAAGCAAGGATAAAGACCTATATTCCAAAACAGTGATTGCAGAGGTTTATCGCGAGGTGAGGCCAGAGATGCACATTATCGACGACACCTCAAATGGCTCGTATCACGCCGTTTATTCGGGGCAACTCGAACGCATTAAGTCATCTATCGTGTACCCGATAACGTCAGACAGGAGCGAATTGCTCGGAACTTTAGTCTTGCACTGCAATAAGAAGAAATTTTTCAAACAAGCAGACGGGAAGTTCTGGAGAAAGATGTTCGAGCCGTACGCAAAACGAATAGCTTTTGAGAAACTGAAGCTGGATTTCCTTCTGGTGCTTGACTTGACAGTCGTGGCGCAGGTCAACGTCTACGCGTTGAAACCAGCTCGTTGACTTTAACTCGAAGAGTATCGGGTATTGTTCGCGTCGAGGCGAAGCGGATCGTAGTGATCCCATCTACAGCATCAAGCCCGTCGACGATAAAACTACTGGGCTCGTTCGATGGCAAAAGAAGGACTACCGGAATACCATATCCAACTGCGATTCCAACCTCGTAGTGCGTGCCAAAGCTTGATCCCGGTATTGCCACCAAGAGATCCGACGAGAAAACGTGAGCAGTACACAGCTTTGCAACTGCCTTTGCCGTCAGCTCACTTTCGCCCCAGCCGTTAATGTCTCGGTGTGGTATGAAGGTTTCGCAGCCACATTTGCGCAGCACACGTTCAATTGACTCCAAGTACCGACGGTAATCCTCACCCAACACGCCATGAGGACGAGGCTTTTCCCATAAAAAATCAGGAACGTGATTTAGAGAGAGCGTAGTTCCTGCCTCGGGCCCGGGTGCCATCGAAGTAAAA
>CAXSIG010000518.1:0-1447 GCA_964237255.1 uncultured Bryobacteraceae bacterium | reverse complement strand
CGGGCGCCGACCCGCAGTCGTCCCAAGCCTGTTGCGGCGCTTTCCAGGCGGCTTTAATAAATGAGTTTCGGGCGGGGGTGGAAAAAGGTCTGCGGGCCTTGTGTCAGCTTCACCGAAGAGCGTAAGCTGCCCCGAGTCGTGTTTGAGGTTTGAGGCGATCTCCCGAGCGATTCCATCCAGCGCGAGAGAGTCGCTTACGAAATTGACTGCCTCAGAATTAACTTCGAATATGCGTCCTTGGAATTTCCTGGAAATGTCTGCAAACCAATCGTCATATAACTGGTCAAGTAGCCTAAGATGGTTCTTTGGGTAAAGTTGTTCGTATTCACGCCCTCTAGAAGCGACCCTCTTCATTATTGTTTGTTCAGAGCACCTGCAAAAAATGATGATGTCGGGCTCTCGCAGTGTAGTTAATATCTGTTGGTACACTTGGTTGTAAGTTCGGTATGATCGGCGGTCCATCTTGCCGGTTTCATGAAATGCTCGAGCGAATACCTCTGCATCTTCGTACGGCAACCGATCAACCACGGCACTCTTATTTGTTGCGCTCGCACGAGTAATTAATTGAGCTTTAAAGGTTAGAAAGTGAACCTGCGCCTCAAAACTCCACCTGCGCTGCTGCTGGAAGAGGTCGTCTAGATATGACGTATCAAATTTCTCCTCTGGCAAATGCTGAAATCCAAGCCGCTCGGCCAATGCACGAGCTAGCGTTGTTTTGCCGCTTGCGTTGTTTCCCGACACGTAGATAAGCCGGGGGCGATTCGATAGGTTGGCGGGGCTCACGTGACTGCATCATAGCGAAGCTATGCCCCTGATGGCCGTTGAGTGCCGCTTCAGTGTCCAGGACTACAGGCGGGAGCCCAAAGTTTTCATCTTCCAATCCATAATCCTGGCGACAACGGATATTCACATGATGCTTTCTTACTGCCCGAAGTGTCCCGTTACCGGAGACTGAGGCGGACCTGGATTTCGAAGCTCCGGCCGCATTCCTCCGGTCACGCCCGCCGCTGAGATATTTTCACCTGTCATTCCTACCCAAACCGCCCCATGACCGCAATTCCGCGCCTACCGAACCTTTACGATGTAGTCGCATGCCGCGTAATCCCACCGAATTCCAAATCGCCGCCAGTCGCCAAAACGGCGCGCGTTCCCGCGGTCCCGCCACCCCCGAAGGCAAACGCATCTCCGCCCAAAACGGCCGCCGACTCACCGTCAATACACGCCGCATCGCGGAATCCCTCGTGCTCCCCGGCGAATCGGTCGACGCCCTCCAATCCCTCACCACATCCTTCGTCAACAAATACGCCCCCCGCGACGAAGCGGAACTGGGCTACGTCAACATAGCGGTCTCGTCGCTGTGGCGGCTCCAGCGCATATGGGCCATCGATCAGGCTTCCATGCTCAAGGCCGCCGCCAAGAATCCCGAAGCCACCGTCATCAACACCCC
>CAXSIG010000517.1:0-4565 GCA_964237255.1 uncultured Bryobacteraceae bacterium | reverse complement strand
CCTACATGCTGTCGCAATTCGTAGGCGGCATGCCTCCCGCTTTCTTCCTGTTTCTCACAGGCGTGACGCTCGCGTTCCTCATGGATTCCACTGAGCGCAAAGGTATGCCTAGCGGCCGCCGCTTTTTAGCGTCCCTGACGCGGGCGGGCTTCCTGTTTGCGGTAGCTTTCGCGTTTCGGCTTCAACTCTGGGCATTCTCGACAGCCAGGCAGTGGGCCGATCTCACCAAGGTCGACATTCTTAACTGCATGGGATTCTCGATTGCCGTAGCCTCTGTGATGGCGTTCTTCCGAACTGTGGAGCGGATCCGATTATGCGCGGTGTTGGGCGTTGCGGTAGCCGCAGCCTCGCCGTTGATCACTCAAGTGGACTGGAGCGGAGTCCCGCAAATCGTCCAGGATTACCTGATTCCCAGCTCCCAGTACTTCGGCTTCTTCCCGTGGGCCGCGTTCCTCTTTTTCGGTATGAGCTTCGGCAGCATTCTTCGCGTGCTGAAAGATGAACAGATCCCTCAAGCCATGCAGTGGTTTGCGCTGGGGGGCATCGCGATCGCGTTTGGGGCATACACCATTTCTTCCATGTCGCTGTCCATTTATACGAAGGTGGATTTTTGGTTGGATAGTCCGGCGCTGGTATTCATCAAGCTGGGCGTAGTCTACCTTTGCGTAGCGTTCGCTTATGTGTGGACTCTACAACTCGGCTCCGAAGGATGGAGTTGGGTACGTCAATTAGGCACGACGTCGCTGCTGGTGTACTGGGTGCATATCGAACTGGTTTACGGACGTTGGCTAGGGTTCTGGAAAGATCGATTGAACATCGGGGAAACCGTGTTGGCCGCCTTCGCGATCACGCTTCTAATGTTGGGACTTTCGGCGGCGAAGACAATGTTTCCCGTATGGCGGCAGTATTTAATTCCGGATCAGAAAATTCCGAAACAAGCTTCGGGAGATTAGAGCGGCTCCCACACGGGCCGAAGATTTAAAACAAAACCCTCCACAGGCCCCTCTCCCGAAATCGACTCGATATTCTCCAGCAGTTCCGGTTCACGACCAGGCCGATACACCTCCACCGACCGGGACTCGGGATCGACAAGCCATCCGAGTTGCGCACCATTCGCGATGTACTCCGCCATCTTGGCCCGCACGGTACGTATGCGGTCGGAGCTTGACCGCAATTCGACAACAAAAGAAGGGCACAGATGCCAATAGGTTTCGCGGCTCTTCGTAGTTAACTTGGAAATTTCAGTCTTAAGAGTCCACGACGCGTCGGGTGAACGACGCGCACCGTTCGGAAGAACAAGGCCTAAGTTAGCATGGGCAGCCACTCCTCTGCCCTCAGACTCGGCCCACTGATTCAGCTGAGCGAAAATCTTGCCTTCCCGAAGTCCGGTCACGCTAAAAGGCGGCGGCATGACGATCAGTTCTCCTTCCGCGCTCATTTCAAAACACAAATCGGCATGTTCGTTGCAGAAGGCGAAGAACTGTTCGTCGCTCATCGGCGGAGCTGTCAACGTTGCGGGAAGGAATGCCTCTTCAAGTAACAGCGCCATGGCTCAATTTTAAATGACTGGCGGCGTTTGCGTGACCTGATCCGTTCGCATGCTTTCCACAAACGTCTGGAAGCCGTGATGATAATCCGTTCGGGCCGGTACCCAAACCTGCGTGTAAAACCGCTCGAAGCGCACCCAGCGTCGAAAGACGTGCACCCAACCCGCAACTCCAGGATTCGTGAACGCATCCGATTGCTCAAAGCCATACACGTTCACCACATCTTCCATTAGTTGCAGCAACTCCGTGCCGAACTCGAACGAAGCTAACGGAAACGGTTCCTTCGAAACCGAAAGGGGCGCGACACCGGTCAACAAACCCCCCAGATCTTTTTGCAACTGCTGATCTTCGGCCAGCCGCTTCATCAACGCCGAATACTTGTCGGTCAGCGCCGAACCCGCCTCCGCGGAAACCGTAACCGGCGCGTACCATTTGCGAGTCAAGTCCTGGAACATGCGCCGCAGATCGTTGTGCGCGTCGGAAACGTTGCTCCCAACATCCGCGAAAGTCTCGCGAACCACATGCAGCCCCAAGCGTCGATAGCTCTCGAATTGCGACTCGGAGTAAAACTGGTCGGATGTCGGTTCATGGGGAAATTCGCCATGCGCGCTCCGGTATTGAGCGATATCCGCCGGCTCGTTTCCGGTGACGCTGGACTTCATATATAACAGCCATCCCTGCGCGCGTTCGCCGGGCCGGGCGTTGCGAAACTCTCCATCGTCCAGGTCGGCGGCGCAGCCCTGCTCCAGTTCCGGATACTGAATGTACCCCATCACGCAGTGCGCGGAGCTGAGCCGGTCAGCCTTTAGCCGAATAGGCTCCGGACTGATTGTAATTTCCACGCCGAAATCAGCGCGGCACTTGCGAATGGCCCCGCCGAGTGATTCGAACGTTAGCTTGCCATCCTCCTCCGCGTCGCCCACCACAATGTATCGGCAGCGCCGGCGTACCAACTCGTAGATGCCAAGATTTTCGAAGTGGCCTCCGTCGGACAAATTCACATAACGCGTCCGCGCCGTCGTCTGGCCCAGCAGTTCCATAAACAGGTACTTCAGCGAGAGTCGCGGACCGGTCGTCGGACTGGACTTGGCGAAGCGCGAATTTCCAAGCCACCAACCCAGGCGTACGTTGAATATCGTCAGCAGGAACGCCATTGGTCCGGATGTGTGATACCCGCTGTTTGGGTTCGCCGCCGCCCCTGAAATGGCCATCGCGGTTCCCATATCGGGCCCCCCTTTGGAACTGTATCCGGCCGTGGCGCGGAAGCCGTCCAATTGAAAATCAGCGTTCTCTTTCGACGCAAACTTGCGCTTGTCTTCGTTGGAATATCCAGGCTCATAACCTGTATACAGTGGCGTAAACACAAAGGAAGTGGCCCTGCGCTCTTGCGTCGCCAATTCGCTTCCGGTATTCAGATTTAGCGCGGTGTTTACGATTGCGAACGGCCCCAGATACCCTTTCGCGGGCGTTAACGATCCAATAGGGAAATCATCCTGCGGATCGAACCCCGTCCGCGCATTCGGCGTACGATTTTGTCCCTGGCTAGCGCCCATGTAACAGCGCACCAACCGGTTCTTATAAAAGTGGTGGACGGAAAATTCGTTGATATTGATACGCGAAGACGCCACCAGGGCAACGCCGATTCCCATTAGCAGAAGCTCAATAAGCAGTTGCGAACGCTCCTGGTCCGCTTCCAGATTGCGGAAGTAAGTCTCATAGTCCGCCATGTCCTGCAGGTGGGCCTCAAACCAGTTCGGCTTGGTGACCTTCGTCTCTTTAATGTCGAGCGCGGAGTTCCCGGGTTTATCCGACACGCGCAACTCGATTTTCGACCCCTTTAGCTGAAACGGATGTTCTAAATGCTCCGTACACCAACTCGGAAGATTGCGAACCAGCGCGTGTATCCCGAAGGAGATCAGCAAAAGGTAACCCACTACAAAAAGAGTCGGAGTGATTCCGATGAGAAAACGCTTGAACCCTCCTCCCGTTTGCGTGGTGTCTTTCGTCTGCGGACTTCGGCCCGCTGAAACGCCGGACGCAGTAGCGATTCCCCACGCCATAATCGCCGCAGACGCGGTACGGCTGTACTCTACCAGCAGATAGCTGATGACCAAGGGTCCGAAAACAGTTAGCGTGAAGAACAAAATCCAACCCGTACAGATCATCAACAGGTTACTGCCGATGCTGGCCAACCACTCGCGCGCGGCATCCGGGTAATCGGATCCCATCAAGCCGATCAGCAACGATACGCCGGCCATAATGGCCCCACAGGCCAGTGGCGGCGCAAACGCCAGCATCACCCAGCGATTATCGATTCCCGCGATCCATTGCCATATTTGGGAAATCAGTAGAGTGGATACCACTGAAGTGGCAATCGGCATCCAGACCATGTGAAGAAATACCAGTACTTCACGGCTTACACCTCTTTTATGCTGATAAAGAAAGCATTTCCGAAATCCGCCGAAATACTGGAAGCAGAAGAACAAGATAACCAGGCTTACGAATAACTGGAATTTCGGGGAGTGGGTTGGCGTTCGATAAGGAGTTGCCGCAACAGCTCCACAGCACGTCAAAACCAGCGAGGTGAGAAATGCCAGAGGCGGAACACTGCTACCTTTTTTTCGGTCTGCTTCCGATTTGGATTGCGGCTCCATGCTGCGCGCCGCAATTCGAGACAGGTGCCTCGACATTCCGGCTACAAGTACCAGGAATATGATGTCCCCGATGAAAACGGGAGCCCATTCCGGCCACCGCGGCCCGGCATCGATTTGCTGGATGAATCCGGCCAGCACGCCAACCAGGACAAGGGACGCCATGGCCGGGAGCAGTACCAATTGGTTCAGCAGGACATTACGAAACCAGATTGAAAAAATAACCCATGTGTCCGAACTGAATAAGCCCGGTTTCGGCGCCAGATAGTTGCTGTATTTGCGAAGAAAGCTGATTGCGTCATCTTCGGGAATACCCGGAACAGAATGTTTCAGTGGCGATAGGAGCCCTTCTGCCGAAGCGGGGTGG
>CAXSIG010000516.1:3259-4567 GCA_964237255.1 uncultured Bryobacteraceae bacterium | reverse complement strand
TAAATCCGTCCAAGATGGATTTACCTGACGTAGCCAGTGCTTGTGCTTCCTCCTTTCCCATTTCCTTTCCGTCGGTCATGATGAAGCAGTTCTTGCAGACTACGGTGCGCTCGGTTTCGACAGGTTTCTTATCGCCAGGGTCGACGATAAAGCCAAGGCGGAACCAGTTGTCGACCATATCCTGGGGAGTTGAAACAATGCCGCGAGTCCAGTCGGCAGGGGTGGAGGATCCGGCGGGAAAGACGGAATCGGGCCGGGCTGCCGGCCACCAGGCGGCTGCGTCGGGTGAATTGCCGCCGCTGCAATCGGTGAAATCGGCTTGCCACGGACGCGCCATTCCCTTGGTGACGTCGCCGGGTTGCATACCGGTCTGGTTGAAGCGGAAAGGCTCGGTATATTTCAAAGCGCCATCGCGCACGGTTACTGTCGCTTCGATACCAGGGTAGAAGGGCGCACCCACGCAGTTCTCCAATGCGGCTTGCGTGAGACCATCCGGCGTGATCACGGTAGGCGCTACTGGAAGTCCTACGGGAGGCCAATCGTTCACGAAATTACCGAGGCTCCAACTCTGCATCTGGTCGTATTGGAACTTTCGCAAAGTGGGTCGGACATCCTGTGGGTTCGATCCCAAACCTCCGCTGGACTCGAGCAAGAGAGGCATGTCGCCCCCGCCGCCGCCGGGGTTAGCCATCTTGCCGAAGATGGCATGGCGCACGCCGTCCTGCCCGGCGCCGGGCGGCATGACTGCTGATAAGGATCCGTGAGCGCCGCCGACCGAAGCAGCGGCTACACGTCCCATGCCGTTACCGCGCATAAGAAGGGGCCAGATATCTTTCACGAAGGATGGATTTCCGCTGGGTGACGTGAGCAATCCGTTGTCGATGGCAGCCTGGCGGATCGTATCGTATAGCGTGATGGGTGAATAGGTGCTTGGGGCGTAGCGTGGCGGCGGACAAATAACCCAGGCGCCGGCGGCGGTGAATTTGGTAGCGCCCACGGTAATAGAGGCGTTGACGGGGCCATCGGAGATGTCGTCGAACCAGCTGGCGTTGGAATAGAAACTGCCGGTGAGCGGCTTGCCGGAGGGAGATCCGCTGCTGCCGAAGCCGCCTACGACAATAAGGCGGCCATCCGCGTCGGTAAATGCGTCGCCAAGAGGTACCTCTCGAGTGGCGGAGCCGTCGTTATACGTTCCGTTCGCAAAGGTGGCGCTATCGTTGGCGGCGTTGAGCGTACGCGGTCCGGGATCGATCAGCCCCCCGGCCTCGCCCTGAAAAACCGCCTTGGCGTTGGCGAGATGGACGGTCC
>CAXSIG010000516.1:0-3249 GCA_964237255.1 uncultured Bryobacteraceae bacterium | reverse complement strand
GAGTTCGCGATTTGTCCCGTCGTCGAAGAAGCCCCAAAGACGGAACCGTTGCGCCTGGCGCTTGATCCGGCACGCATTGTCTTTGTATTTTCCGCCGGGAGGAGTGGGTGGTGGCGCGGGGAACGGCAGTTCGGGGCCGGCAAACCACTCGCTACTGTTGCCGATGCGCGCGATGCCGATGGGAGGGAAGATCTTTACGTTCTGTAGATTTGCCATGATGGTGCTCCTTCACGATAGGTAAGCCGGTGACGGCGTTCGCCTTTTCCAAAATGGTGCGTCAGCCCAGCGCTGCTCCGAGGCGTAACGGGTAGCGAGGCCGGTTAAATATTGTTGAAACTGATCGCGACAATGCTCGCGATACGGCTCGAGCGACCCGGAGCTAATAGCTGCTGCGGCCAGGATGCCGTTCGAGAGCGCGCGGGCGACACCCCACCCGCAAAGGGGATCGTGCGCGGCGCAGGCATCGCCGACGGCAATCCATCCGGTTTCACTGCCCGAATCGGTGAAGGCACTGTTGGCTGTCACAGTCCGCATGGAACGCGCTAAATGGCGTGGCGCGAGATCGGCATCGGTAAAGAAGGCGATCACATGGCCGCTCGGCACGGGCGCGGCGTACCACCAACCGTGCGGAGTGGCTTCGAGAATCATGGCGTGCGCGTACTCCGGTTTCTGATTGCGTGGAGTTTGCGCGGCGAGGCCGACTAATCGATCATGCACCACAGTTTTAGCGCCGAGTCTGCGCGCAATGGCGCGGGCGCGACCCGTGGCGTCCACCAGATAGCGCGCGGTGATGGTCCGTGCGTCAGCCTGGATGTACCAGGTTGCGCCGTCTCGATGCACGCTATCGAGATCGCGGTAACTGGATACCGGGATGGAGCGGGCCTGCATCGCTTGACGGAGATCCGCATCGAACCGGCCCCGATCGACATGCCACAGATTGCCGTAGAGGCTATAGATGCTTTCCTTGGTCCACGGTTCTCCACCCCACGTCACATGTTGTTCGTAACTGGCTACGTGGCCGGCGGCGCAGAACGCGTTCCACAAGTCTAATCGGCTGAGCGGATGGCGGATGGCGCCGTGGAAGGATTCCCCACCCCACACTTTCTCCGTTGATGGCCGGTCAAGGACGTAGACCGATGCGCCAAGATCAGCGAGCCGAAGCGCAGTAGCTGCACCGGCGGGACCGCTGCCGAAGACACAGACATCGTAGGCCGTCATGATGACTTTCCCACGCTGGTTACCTCATCACGTAGGGGTAGTGATCTTCGATGCGGAAGCGTTTCAGGTCAGCACCGCGCTTGTGGAGAAATAAACGAACTCCCTCGTTCTCGGGTTGGTTTTTGCTAAGGTTCTCTAGCGATTACAGGAGACTAGCACCTCCAGACCCGATGAAAACACTTTCTTGGGATGACCCAGGACGCTCGCCTGAATATCGTTTGTTTTCATCGTCTGGATTCGGGGCCGTCCGATTTGTCGCTCCCGGGGTGATTTCCAGTGAGGGCGTGAACGAACTGTATTTAGCACGTCTGTAAGATTGCGCGTGTACAAGTGTTAGGTTGAAACGTTTCGTGAATAACCATCACTGATCCATCAGGGTGGAATTACGACAGCAAATATTCGAGCAGTGAGCCTCTGGGTGTTGCTGGTGAGCGTTGTCGTCGGCCTTGGTTTGCGGGTTTATACGATTGTTCCTCTTCTGCTCCACAACAAGAAAGTTGGATTCAATGAATGGTTTCAAGTCGTTTGCATTCTTGTACTAGCAGCATCCGCATTTCTACAATTCCGCACTCGTCATTAATCGTTAGCTCCTTGCCGAGATCGCGCGCTCCTGAAAACCGGGCGTACTGGCCTGATTGACATGCCTGTTCTCAACAAGTATTCGGGCTGTCCCATTGGCAGACTTTCCATGCCGAAAGGTACTGCCGAACAAGCCGTCCACGCGGCCTCAATACCAATCCGAAGATTACAAATGACATTTCGATCACTAAGCTTGGCCCAAGTCGTTAGCCGTATTCCACGCTCCGCCGCCTAATGAGGGCGGCTCAGCCGCAGTCCCTTTCCCGTCTGGTTCGGCGAATGTTGCCGGATCCTTTCACCCTTGACGACTCCGCCGAAGATCGACAGCTACTAAGAACCGGAACACGAGGAAGTTGCCTGGAGCACTCGGATGATTGCATATGATGAGAGTTCCCGAGGTGCGTCACTGAATCCCAAACAACTTTGCTGTTGCGTTTTGAATGCGACCATGATCCTGTCCTCTGTAGCTTGTCAGGACAGTTCGAAGGGTAAGACGCTGCCGGTTTCCTCGCCCGTTATTCCCGTGTTAACTGCCAAAGCGGTGCACCGCTCCATTCCGGTTGAAATTCAGCTAGTTGGGTCCGTCGAAGCATCTGAAACCGTGCTCATTAAGCCTCAGGTTGGAGGACAAATCAGCGCGATTCACTTTAAGGAAGGCGCGCTGATCAAACGGGCTGACCTGCTGTTTTCAATAGAAGACCAGGCATTTCGGCAAGCATTACTACAAGCGGAGAGCCTGGTAGCTCGTGACCGGGCCCTACTTCGCCAGAGCCAGGCGACGGTGACTCGGGACGTGGCGCAATCGAGATACGCGGAAGCCGAAGTTGCTCGCTATTCCGAACTGGTGAAAGAAGGCATAATCTCGAAGACACAATTCGATCAGCTTCGAACCAGCAGTGACGTCGGGAAAGCGACCCTGTTGGCTTCGCAAGCGGCCCTGGAAAGCGCGCAGGCGAATCTCGCCAGCGATGTGGCTGCCGTGGAGAAGGCGAAGATCGATCTAGCCTACTGCTCCATCCATTCGCCCATCGCGGGGCGAGTCGGCACGCTGATGCTCCATGTCGGAAACATAGTGCGCGCGAACGAAACGTCGCTTGTTGTCGTGAATCGCCTGGCGCCCGTGTTCGTTTCCTTCAACGCTCCCGAGCGCTACCTCTCTTCTATCCGGACCTTGAGTGCACGCGGGAATCTGCCAGTCCGCGCTTCATTAAAAGACAACCCGAGCGCGGGCGCAACCGGCAATGTGAGCGTGATCGATCATGCGGTAGATCCCGGCACCGGCTCCATCAAGCTGAAAGCTAGCTTCGAAAACCGGGATACTCTTCTCTGGCCGGGCCAATTTGTGGACGTGGTGCTGCGGCTCGGCGGCGTCGAGAACGCGACCCTCATTCCATCGGAAGCGATTCAATCCGGTCAGAAAGGTCCTTACGTGTTTCGCGTGAGACCGGATCA
>CAXSIG010000515.1:0-4609 GCA_964237255.1 uncultured Bryobacteraceae bacterium | reverse complement strand
GTCGTACCGGCAAACCCGGGCATCGATTCCAGCCACGGAAGCGTCAGCGCAACTCCCATACCGCGAAGAAAGTTCCGGCGGGAAGCCGGTTGATTGGCGAAGTTCGTCTTGATTCCGTTCATAGGGCACCTGCTGCAGTAGACTTCTTGATTTCCGGGACTGGCTTCTTGGCGATCGCGGGAGCAGCCGTGCCTTGCTCCCCTTCTCGCCGGTAACGGAATTGTTTGCTCGTCGCGATTTCAGCCACTAAGCTCTCCACCGTCGCCGTATTACCTTGCGACATCATATGCTCGATCAACGGCTCATCGGACGGCAGAACCGTTCGCCCCAGCGCATACCCCACAAGCTTGCGATCTAACGTGTAAAGCACTTGTGGCTGCTGCGTTTGCAAATACTTCTGCAGGCCATCGACACCCACAATCTCCGTTCCGTCTTTCGCGATGCTCTGATCGTCCACCGCTTTACCATCGCCATACTTGTCGCGCCAGCGGCCGGTCGAATCGAAGTGCTCCAGCGGAAAACCAAGCGGATCGATACGCGTATGGCAACTCGCGCAAGTGGCGTTACGCTTGTGCGATTCCATCTTCTCGCGCAGCGTCATACCCGCAAACGCGTGATCGTCGGCTGGAATCGATCCCGCGTCAGGCGGAGGCGGAGGTGTCGGTGTCCCGAGTATCCGTCGCAACACCCAATCCCCGCGCTTGACCGGACTCGTACGCAACGGAGCCGATGTTGCAGTCAACACAGCGCCCATTCGCAACACACCACCGCGATGATATACATTTGCGCCATCCAGCAGTTCTAAATCGCTCCCAGCTTTTTCCTTCGCGGGCAAGCCGTAATACTTTGCAAGTGGCTTATTGACGAACGTATAATCCGCCGAAAGAATGTCCTTCACCGGCTTATCGTTCCGGACCATGTATTCAAAGAACGACACCGCCTCGTCATACATACTCGCTTTTACTTCCTGAGTGAATTCCGGAAAGCGCGCCGTGTCCACTCCCTTGAACTGATCGAACCGGTAGAAGCCCAGCCACTGTCCAAAAAACTCCGCCGCGAAACGCCGGGCCTTGGCGTCGGCCATCATGCGCTTCACTTGGCGGTCCACACCGGCCTTGTCGGCCAACTCTCCCGAGGCAGCGGCTCGACGCAACTCCGTATCCGGCATGGAAGACCACAAGAAGTAGCTAAGACGGTTCGCCACTTCCCAACTGCTCAACGGCCGCGCCGCCGTCTCGGAAGGTCGCTCCACTCGATACAGGAAAGAAGGCGCAACTAAAATGCGCGCCAGCAACGCCTGAATCGCCTTGGTGTGGTCCATCTCCGCCCCGGTCCGGGCTTTTGCGTAAAACTGCCGCAGGCTTTCCTTTTCCGCCTCGGTCAGCGGACGCCGCCAAGCCAACGAAGCGAAGCGAACGCAATCTTCGACATGTCCCGGACGCGCCGCGCGCTCTGCTTTCTGAACCGCTTCATACTCGGCACGAAGAGGCGCCAGATACTTGCGCGGTTCCGCGGGAAGCGCCTGCAGCTGCGCCTCACTCAAGTCCGACATGTGCTTGATTTTGAGGTTTAGATTGTACTTCTTCGAGAACAGGTCTAGGTTATTGTCGTAGTACTCAAACGATGCGTGTAAGTCATCCCAGGCGCGGTCGAGCTTGGCGCGCGACGCATCATCCAGGATGTAGTTATAGATGTAACGATCGTCGCGGATGTACTTGACTCGTGCCACCCACTCATCGTGCTCGGGCGAGTTGAACGTCGGGTCGAAGGGAAGCGCTGGCGGATCCTTGTCCGCTGGAGTCGGTTCGGTGTAGGCGTTGGGCGGCCAAAGGGCCATCAACTGGAACACACCGGCCTTGAACGACGCATAACCTTTGCTTTTCGCATCGCCCAAAATCGCTCGCGTGGGAATCCCTTGAATCTTCCCGTCCTCGCGGTTCGAAAATACAATCCGCACCATGGTGTCGCGATTCGTCCCGATCTCGGCATCCATCTGCAGCACCGGCACTCCCCCGCCCGTACCGGGGTTCAGAATCTCCAAGCGCCCCTCGCCCACGGTCGCGAAGTCGTTCGGCCCTAGTACCGAACCATCAGGCGAGTGTCCAAAATCCAACTTCGCGGCCCACTCCGGGCTCACAACTTCGCGCAACGGTTTGAGATCCTTCAGTTCCCCAGCTTTGGCGGCGGCAGCTGTAACTTTGTCGTTAGCGGCATCGGCCGTCGCAGCTTTCGCAGCAAAAACCCGCGTCCCCACCATCGCATTACGCCAGATAATCACCGGCTTTTCCGATGCATTCGGATCGATCGCATCGACCCTCAGAAACACCTTGATAGGTCCCGCACCATTACCATCCGGTCGAGGAGTGCCGCCCGGTCGACGGCCCATCAAATAACTGAAACGATGAGAAGTTTCCCCCTTCAACGTGGCGTCATTGATCAGTAACGGACTCTCGTCACCGGCTCCCCCGGCCGCCAAATCGCCCCGCGCGAAAAGCCAACTGGGCCAGGTCGTAAGAAACTTCTGGATCCCTTCGCATTGAGCTTGCACTGCGCTTTCTTTGCCGTCCGCACTCGGAACAGGAAGTTTTCTCCAGCGAGCCGCAATCTCGGACGATGGGTAACCTAAATTCGCCTGATGAAGCGCCGTCCAGATGTGCTGTGCAAAGCGGGCGGTTACTCCCTCTTTTGCCGCGAAATCGGTCAGGCTGGTACTGGGCTTCCCCAGCTTCGCTCGATTCTGGAATTCCCAGCAAACGAAAAATACTTTGGTGTACTTCTCCAGGCCGAACGGCGAACCGCCTTCCCCGGACACGGTACGAAACCCGTACAGCGTGTACATATCCTTAATTCGATTGATTGCCGAAAGCTCAAACCCGGTCTTGCCGGTGTGCTCATACCATTCAATCGGACCGGCGCCGACCACCGCGTGATCCGCAATTCGCTTCGCACTTTCGATGTACCGTTCCAAGTTAGCGTCGGATACGAACTGCACGTCTCCAAAACTGGAAAAACCCTCGCCCCCGACAGCATCGCCCGCGAAGTCGCTGTTGAAATCTAAATCCAGCCCTGTTAGATCGTGAACCGTATACCCGTACTCAGCGCTGGTAAGACGGCGAACGGTAACGGAACCGGGATCGCCCGAACGACGCTCGGAATACGTTTTCAAACTGGCGCGAATCCAATGCGCGGCTTCATTCCGTACCGCATCTGACGGTTGCGGCATCTTCGCCGGCGGCATCCGATGCTCTTCCAGAACGGTGGCGATCTTCTTCCATTGAGCGAAGTTACCGTCCGCCATCGGCGCGGTAGTGAGTTGGTCCACATTGATGCCCGCCATGGCTGCTTTGCCGTGGCAGGAACCGCAATATTGTTTGAGTGCCTGTTGAGAAGCTTGCTGCGAGTCAGGAGTAGCACCCGCGACAGCCATTCCAACCAAACCGAGCGCTAACGGGGCAAGACGGGACGGAAAAAATCTCATGTTCCGGGCTGCATAGATTATATGCGATCTGGCTTTTGCCTGCACATTGTAAAAGGCTGATCTTGTGTGCTCCAGGTTACCGGTTTTGACTACCAGCCGCTGCTCCCTGGTATCCCTTTGAACGGACCGGCAAGATCTTTCGTAATCCAGCCCCCATAGAACCCGCCAGGCTGTGGCTGCACCCGCTCATCATCGATGTAGCATTCGAGTCGATTCGGATAAAAAGCGAAGCATCCTTGAATGTCATGGAAAGCTGGAGTTGGCGATTCATAAGACCACGCCGCGTCCTCTACGACGATGTTCCCGATTCGCACCGTCCAATAGGTTGCCAGTCCCTTCCACTCGCAAAACGACTGCTTTCTTGTAGGATTTACGAAATCTAGCCGCACGTATTCGCGCGGCACATACCAGCTGGGAGGATGGCTCGTTTCGAGGATCCGGTAGCTGTTTGCGGAACACGCAATCTGCTGCCCCGCCAGCATCACGCTAACCGTCCGGGACGAACTCTCCAATCGCGGAGGTCGCGGATAATCCCAAACCGATTCCTGGCCCGGCTCCGGCTTTTCGCGTTTCATCTTTGTTCGATGCGCGGCTCTCCGTCGCGGTTTATTTGCCGATTCGCATTTCCGCCGTTCGGCGATCACCGCAGTTCTCTCTCGCAGTTTCAACAACTTACTGCGTTTTGCACAAAGCGTCATGTCAGACTGTGGCCGTGAGTACAAATTTAATAGCAATCGATAAAGCGGAACAGAACCGCATAAACGCGGAGAAGTCCACCGGCCCCAAAACCGAAGACGGCAAGCGCCGGTCTAGCCTAAACGCACTCCGGCATGGATTTACTTCGCACGTAGTCGTCATGCCGTACGAAGACCTCGAAGCCTTCAAGGCCTTCGAAGCCAAATGCCACAAAATGTACGCGCCCATAGGCGACCTCGAAAAGGAAGCCACCCAATCCATCTCCGAATTCCGCTGGCGCATGCGAAGAGTCGGTGCTCTCGAAAGTTCCCTATTCACTCTCGGTCACGAACGCCCCGCCGAAATTATCAACCTGGGAGAAGAAGAGAACATGGAGCCGATCCAATCGGGACTAGCCGCTGCCATCACCTTCAAGGTCGATGCCGATACACTCCT
>CAXSIG010000514.1:0-4611 GCA_964237255.1 uncultured Bryobacteraceae bacterium | reverse complement strand
TTTGGCACTCCGCAACAACACGCACGCCGTTGAGCAACTGCTGACGCATGGATGGCCCGCCAACGCGGTGCTCGATAACAATCAGACGGCTCTACACTATGCGGCTTGGCACGGAAATCTCGCAATGGTCCGCAGTCTTCTGGCCCACAGCGCACCGGTCGACATCGTCGAAACGGAACACGGATCTCGCCCGCTCGCTTGGGCGTTGCATGGATCGCTCAACAGTTGGGAGCGGGAAAAGGGTGACTATGTGGGTGTCGTGCAGGCACTACTCGCCGCGGGCGGGAAAATTCCTGAGCCGGCACGGCCGCTGGAAGCTTCCGAAGAATTACTGAAAATGATTGGCGAACTTAAGGAATCCGGCGGTTGAGCCGTGTTCCCGGCTTCGGGTTCGTTTGGGGTCCGGGCCCATCGGAAAAATGCCCAGGCGCCATCTGCCCCGCAACCAGTTCTTCGTCCGAGAAACTGAGTGGCCTGTCCAACACCATTTCGATCGTGCTGCCCTTCGCAAGAACTGCGTCGGGGCCGCGGGTCAGCATCACACCGGCTAGTCCAACGGCAGCGCCGGCAGCCGCACCGACTCCCGCACCCAACGCGGCATTCTTGGCCGCCACCCCCGCAATCACCCCGATGCCAGCGCCTGTAGCGGCAGTCTCCGCTACCGTCTTCGTATCGTTGCCCTTATTACCTTCACTGACGACTTTGCCTTCCTTCTGATTCAACTCTTCCCCACCGCGGCCATCCACTGCGCCGAGCCTCGCCCGAAACTCGCGGGTTACGCCATTCGCCAGAGTCAGTGAATCGAAGCGAACGTACAACTCACCACGGCCCTTCACGCGACCCGGACGCTTAATCTCAGTCACTGTACCGTTTACATAACTCCCAGGAGGAATAACGATACGGCCGTTCGCCAGGATGGGGAATACGGTTTCCAGGTATACCCGGTCTCCGGCAGCGGAGTGCTTGGTGCTCACGCTGTTGATAAGACTCAGCGGGATGTGAGTGCCGGTGCCTACTGTATATTGCTCCGCCAGTAGAGAAGTGCCGGCCAGGACTCCAATCGCGAGAGTGCGCATGATTCTACGACTATTGTATGCGCACCGGAAGTTTCAAATAAGACGGACTGCCCTGGGCTCCGATGAAGGCGCGGACCTCCGGGTCCGTCCCCGTGTCCGGCGGTAAACGAAGATTGACCTGGTACAGTCCTGCAAAGCCCGGGGTGATTCCCGCATAAAGAATATTTGCGCGATCCATCGTCACACCGCCCAGAAGAACCGCAAACTGGCCGATCAGAAGAATCGGCGCGGCCGCAGTTGCGGCACGGCCTGGTTCCGAATCCGGGACCGTCCGTCCCAGTCCGGCTGCGTACAGCACCACTACCTCCCCAGGCGCCGCGGGAGAATCGACAGTAATAACGGCTCCGTTCGCGTGGGTTGCGATAAGCGCCCCACCGTTCCCGACAAAGAAACCGGGAGCCGTGTCGCGAAACGTCATGCTGAGAGACGGTCCCGCGATCCCCTCCCGAACCATCGTGAACTTGCTGACTCCCGGCTCTAGTGTCGAAGGCGCAAGGAAATTGATTTGCGTCGGCGACACGAAAAACAAGTTGACGGACGTACCATCGAGAAAAACGGAAACGCCGCCAAGCACTTTTGGAAGCGTCCCCGAACCGGGTGTTGCCGCCACCGTTTGATAGGACAGGTCGGAGCCATAAATCGTGATGATGCCGTTGGGCGCATAATCACCCGAGATGCCCGTCGCCGCGTTCACCACGGAAGCGAGCGTATAGTTTGGGGCCGCCCCGCGCACCAGCGAAACGAAGCCAAGTAGCAGCGCGATAGCTGTACACCGCATTCGACTCCGAGTGTAGAGCAGCGCTAAGCCGCGAACTATACTCCGGCCGTGAGGGGAGAGGTATCGGCCAGTTCCCTCCCTAGGCGTACGACTGTCTCAATCATCAGGTCGAAATCTTCGGGCAGGGTCCGATGATTCACATTGGCAACACGAATCGCGAAGCGTCCATTGAGCACGGTACTCGAAGGGAGCGCTACGCCGGATTCCTGGAGACGGATCAACAGCTCTTTATTCAAATGGTTCAAGCCAACATCCGGTATCCCATTGCCGACAAACCGGAAACAGGCGATATTCATTTCCACCGGGGCCAGCAACTCCAACTCCGGGTGAGCCGCAATCTTACGAGCGAACTCGGCGGTATCCAGCACATTCTGCTCGATTACCTGCGCAAATAAGTCCACTCCCTGGGCCTTTAACGACATCCACGCCTTCAGCGCTTTGAAGGAACGGGAAAGATCCATCCCGAGATCCGCGAGCGGAAACCCACCGGCTACGGGCCCCCTGGATAGGGCGGCCAAATAGGAAGGGCTCATCGCGAAAGTGGCGCGATGAGCTTCCGGATCGCGGACCAGCGTGACGGCACATTCAAACGGCATAGACATCCACTTATGGAGATCGAATGCAATCGAATCGGCATGCTCCATTCCTGCGACCAGCGGACGGAGCGATTTGCAAAGCCGGACAAGAGCACCGAATGCACCGTCGACGTGAAACCACAAGTCATGCCGACGGCAGATGTCGCGAATGGCCGAGAGGTCGTCCGTCGCACCGGTGTTTACCGTCCCAGCGCTTCCGATGACGCAAATTGGATGAAGACCCGCGGCTATATCCGATTGGATCGCAGCTTCCAACAAGTCCAACCGGATCCGGTACCGCTCGTCGACAGGAACGCGGCGCAAATAGCGATCCCCCATGCCGAGCAGTTCCACCGCCTTGCGCGCCCAGCCGTGAACCTCGGTCGAGCAATACACTACCAGCGGTTTGTGCATGCCCTGGATGCCTTCTGCGCGCACATCGAAACCCGCCTTCGCGTGGCGAGCGACCGCTAAGCCCAGCACATTAGCCATGGACCCACCGCTTGCGAACACGCCGCTTGCCGTGGCGGGAAATCCCATTAGTTCCGCTAGCCACTCCACCACTTGCTGTTCGACATATCGAGGCGATTGGTCATAACCTGCCAGATGCGGATTGATACCCGATGCCAGCATGTCGGCCATCATTCCGAGCGGCGTCCCATTGCCGTGGACCCATCCGAAAAATCGAGGATGGCGGTTTCCATTCGTGTAAGGCGCGACGTGTTTCAGGAAATCGTCATACGCCCGCTCTTCCCCTTGCCCCGCGAACGGTACCGGTTCCCGCCGTATCGCTTCCACAGTCGCGTTAGGAGGTTTCTGCCAAACCGGGGTATCGCGCAGATGCTCTAGACCGTCGAGCATATCGTCCACCATGCGGTGCGCCAACAGGCGAAATCGATTCCAGTCGGCAGGATCTAAATTGGCCACCCCCCATCCTAAACGAAGTAGAATTGAGAACACCGCAAACATGGCTGTTCTCGATTCGATTCAAAAAGACATTGTCTCTTCCATGAAAGCCCGGGATGAACTGCGGCTCTCCACCGTCCGCATGATTAAATCGGCTCTTCAAAAAGCCGCCGCGGACGCCGCCAAGCCGCTGGATGACGCCGCCGAACAGCAAGTACTGAAGAGCCTCGCAAAACAACGGACAGACGCCGCCGAAATGTTCCGGCAAGGCGGTCGCGAAGAGCTTGCGGAAAAAGAAGAGGCCGAGCGCAAAATCGTCGAAAGTTATTTACCCGCCGCCGCGGATCCGGAAGAAATCGATCGTGCGATCGACGAAGCGTTCGCCGAGACCGGAGCGACATCCGCGAAGCAGATGGGACTGGTAATGAAGAGCGTGCAAGTGAAGTTGGCCGGTAAGACGGTCGACGGGAAAGCAATTAGTGAAAAGGTGAAGGCACGCTTCGCATGAGTGTATTTGGGAAGCTTTTTAAGCCCCCAGTCAAAGCATGGGAAAAGGAATACGAGCAAACCGGTAGGGAGCCCAAGTACACAGAACGGGCAGGTCGCATGTTTGCCAACGAACCGGAGCCGGAAACCGTAGGCAAGTTTCGGCCTTACATCCCCTCCCGCTTCCATATGCGGGAATTGTCCCTGTTTCCGCTGTTAGTTGGGACCGTTCTGGGGATCATTTTTGGCGCTTCGTCGCTCTATCTGGTCTTGAAAGTTGGCCTAACCGTTAGCGCGTCGATTCCGGTTGCCGTCATCTCCATTACGCTTTTCCGCCTCCTCTCCAAGTTCGGTTTTCAGAACACCACCATTCTCGAGAACAACATCGTGCAAACCGCTGGCTCAGCCGGTGAGTCGATCGCATTCGGCGTAGGCGTTACTATGCCGGCGATCATGATTCTGGGCTTCGATCTGGAGATCGGGCGCGTGCTTCTGGTCTCGGTCTTGGGGGGGCTACTCGGAATTCTGCTGATGATTCCTCTACGGCGTGCATTGATCGTCGAGCAACATGCGGAATTGAAATATCCCGAAGGCACCGCGTGCGCCGAGGTGCTGAAAGCGGGAGCTTCGCGGACGGACCAGCTGGCATCTCAGGGCATTGAAGAAGGCAGCGAAAACAGCCGCGACGTGGAGGACGTGGATACCGGCGCGATCACCATCTTCGGCGGGTTCATCATTGGATTGATTTACAAGGCTTTGAACGTGGCGTTCAAACTCTGGAAAGATATTC
>CAXSIG010000513.1:297-4623 GCA_964237255.1 uncultured Bryobacteraceae bacterium | reverse complement strand
ATGGCGCATACAGAGCAACTTAATGCAAATAGAAGCAAATCAAGCTAAGTGATTGATAAGTCGTGATAGAACGATTCGTAATCAGTAGGTCGCCAGTTCGATTCTGGCGGGTGGCTCCAACTCTTTTTTTGCACTAAGTTAGAAATCTACACTGAAGCTCAGAGAGCCTCTAATAGCGGATTATGCTGCAAGCTTTATGTCCGCAGTTTCTTCAAAGCGCCGTTTTCTGAAAAATTGCATTCCCAAAACGCTTCACTCGTACGGTCAATCGTAGAGAGCGTTTAAGCGTGTACTGACTCCTGTTTGTAACCAATATGAAAGTTCGGGGGGACGTGAAGGCCGGAATCGTTGCAATGATAAGCGCAGCAAATCGTCAGCCCTCAAGTATCAATGTTACCTCCGAACGATGAACGCGTTCGTTCGATAGGCTGGGGACAAAGGGCACTTCGCGCCTCCTATTAAGAGTCTGCAATTGTTGAATACGGCGACCAAAGTTATCCCGACGCTCTCCGACAGGCAAGTTCAGAGAATTCCGATGTCAGGCGCTGGTCGGAAAGTTTGCTGCCGCTACATCACGCAAGGGGGAGACCCGATCCGCCGTTTTGTTTTTGCAACTGCATCGGGAATGCCCGTAACCAATGAAATAGTCTGGCGTCCCAGCTTGCGACAGGAACGGCGGCTCTCGTATCTACCCGGGATTGTTCGCGCTTTGCATGGCGCTGCTCCATGCGTACTCGAATGCGGCAAACTCCTCCGGCGAGATCCTGTCGCGTTTCAGTGCGTAGATGGCGTCGAGCTGTAGCAAGTCCAGGTCTTTACGCCTGGCAACTACATCATGAACATCTGTGAGCTGGCCCAAACGCGCCTTGTACCAGTCCGGTTGGAACTGCCGCTTGCGCCGCCGCAAACGCCGCCATTCCAGCGCGGCTGCGGCACAAAGGATTACACCGAAGATCAGGAACAGCAGAGTCGCCATACGGCGCCTAAGGAAGGGATCCTGGTTGGCGCGATTAAAAGCGTCAACTCCGGGGTGAATGGGAGCGTCGAAACCGGTGGCGGGCGGTTTGCTCACATTGGCGGCGAGCCGACGCAGGTCCTGGGCGTCACCGCCCAAAGCGGCGGAAACTTCTGCGCGGCGCTGAAAGAGGATGTCGGCGAGACTGAAAACGGTCTCCGGGTCCAGATCTTTGTGTGCATAAAGCACGCGTCGGTCGGCAAGGGTCGGCGTGTCCACCGCAGGTTCGGGGGGATCGACGCGATATAGTCCGACCGGGATTGCTGCTGTTTCGTAGCCCGGCACCAGCACCTTCAACGCCGCGGCATTGCCGAGCGGCAACAGTTTGGCGCCGGTGGTTATCACAATTCGCTTAATATACGGACTGCTGGCCGGCCGCACGCGAAAAACAGCTTCCGCGTCATGATGTGCGAAGGCAGCGTCGGCGGAATCCTGGTCTCCACCCACGAAACGAAAATCCTTATCGTCTAGGCCGTAGTATTTCGCGATAGCCAAAAATGAAGCGTAATCGTCGCCGGTTTGCGGCACTCCGATGACTTTGCCTTTCAGGTCGGCGAACTCCGCGGCAGCTGAATCTTTCTGCACCAGCAAATGGAAGACATTGCGATAGAGCACGGCCACCCTTCGAGCCGCAGGAACAGGCGGGATGCCGGAACCCGCGACCGCCAGTTGAGCATCGCCCGAACCGAGCCGTTGAAGGTTCTCGGAATCGTTTCCGGCGGCGAGCAGGGTGAGGTCGATTCTCGCGGGCGCGCGGGCGCTTATAGTCTTTAGGGTCTGGATTAGCCGGTAAGCTTCGGTATCGGGCCGCCCGGCGGCTATGGTCACGGATTTCCGCGCGATCTGCCGATACTCACGAGCCACTCCCACGATCAGCAGTAACGCCGCAGCCGCGGTAAGAAAAACGGGGAGGGCCAGATTCCGCGCGGCGAGCAGAAACCTTCGCCTGCCTGCGCGCGCGCGAATTAGTTCCGGTTCGGAAGAGTCCTTAACTTCGCCCGCGAAAAGCAAGAAAGCGAGCGCAAGAACGATGACGGTAAACGGAATCAGTAGCACCTTTAGGACGGACCATCCCAGAAAATGACCAATCCCCGCGCTTTTCACTCCACCGGCAGCCTTGGCCGCTGTTGCCGCGGGCACCATGAATTTTCCTGTCACACCGGCTTTGCCGGCTGTTGCAGCGGCAGCAGGCGCAACTGTGGACGGTGCTACGACGGCGGGAACTGGTGCGGCTGCGGCCACCGGAGCAACAGTTGCGGTCTTAGCGATCGGAGCAAAGAAGCCAGGCGCAGCTGCGGGTTTAACCGCGAGCGTGGGTGCAGCTATGGTTGGCTTAACCCCGGACATCGCAATCCCTGGCGCGCCGGCTGCCGATTTAGTGGCGGCGCCCTTCGAAGCGCTCTTAAAAAAGTCCGGGGAGTGCGCAACCCCTCGATACCAACGAAGAGAAGCGTGCTGAGACGCGCCGCCGAGCAGGCCCGGGGCGTTCCAGAGCTTATCCCAAAGTCTTGGCAGCCGGTGGATCAACGAGCCGCCTAAATGACCTGAGCTTCGCTCAGACGGAATTCGTCGAGCAAGGCGCTTAGTCGGGGCGAAAGCGGGTCCGCTGCCGACAGTGCGAGAAAGTTATCCAGAGCATGCCGTAAAAGCTGCAACTCCGGGAAATTCTTCTGCTGCCCAATCTCCACGCGGAGCCGCACCCCTTGCGCCCACTCGATCCATTGCTGGTCGCGCAAAATCTGTTCCTCCATCTCCTCCACGCAATTGGCTTGTACCGTGAACACAATCGGGCTGGTCCAGTTTTTTTCGCGAATTCTGTCGCGCAGGTCGCGGCGCTTAGCGCGGACCGCAGTCAGCCGGTCGATGTAGGCGTTGAAGCGATCGCGGAAATTCCCGGGCGCGAGCGTGCCCACCTCTTCGAGCGTGATGCGAAGTTGCTGCGCGGTCGTGTGCTCTTGCATCAACTGACGCTCGTTCTCCGGAATGATCTCATGCAAAACCTTGCCAAATTGCCTCGCTTCTTCCTTCTCGCCGATGCGCGGAACCGGCACAATGTTAATGCAGCCGCACATGCCGACTAAGGCTGCCGGCAAGAAGAGATACCGCGCAAGCGCGTTCACTTTCCCCGCGTTCACTTGGCAGCCCTGATGTCCGGCACATCGCCCAGCAGCAAGGGCAAGCTGTCTTTGCTACCAAAAACGATTACCTTCGCATTTGGAGATTTTGCCAGTTCCGTAGTTGCTTCGATCCCCTTCCAGATCAAAACGCTGCGCGGAGACCTTTCGCCTCGATCAGCTTGCGCTCGGTTTCCTTCTGCTCCTGCTGCACACGATAATCGTAAGCCAACGCGTTTTGCTGAGCTTCCAACTTGTTTTGGATTGCGGCTTGCACTCGCTCGGGCAGGCGGATATTAAGCAAGGTCATGTCTTCGACATTCACGTAAGCGCCGCCAATCAGCTTTTTGGCGTTGGCGAAAATTTGGGTCGCCGAAGCGCCGGTTTCGGAACTGTATAGTTCTTCCGGAAGATACTCGCCGGTGACTTTCTGCACGGCCTCCAACAGCTGGGGCCGGATTACCGTATCGACGTAATGCGGACCGAACTGGCGGTGCAGGTACGGCACCAGCTCCGGGACGACATGCAGCCGGATCTGAGCGTCCAGATGCACCTCAACGCCGTTCCGCGAGAGCACCGTCATTGAGCTCACCAGGGTTTGAGTTCGCGTGACGTAGAGATACGCGTTGTCCCATGGTGCCAGGATGTGGAGCCCCTCGTAGCCTACGCGGTTGTGCGTCGTTCCGCCGAACAGAGAGTAGTAGACGAGTAAAACGTGGCCGGAGTCTACCTGGATAAAGACACGATCCCGCAACAAAAAAAGTGCGATAAGCAGGAAGAGAAGCAGCACCCTCCATTGGAACCGCGTCCACCGCCTTCGCCATTTCGACTTCGGCTCGGCATGGCGCAACCCAGCATAGTCGGGAGTGACAGGCGCTTCACCCGCAAAGGGTGGGTTTCCATCGGCGCCTCCATAAGGAATACTCATGAGGCCGTTTGTTCAGCAGGAAAAAGGCGGAGTAAAATATTCCAGCTACAAACGCGCCGCATTCAAGCCGGTTGAGTGACCGGCTGCGCCGCGGACGCGCGTACAGTGCCCTTTCGCATCGTACCGCCCGCCTTCTGAAACTCGCTCAAGAAGTAATCGCCGAACTTCTTCGGATCAAACGTCAGCAGCGTGCCGCCGCTCTCAAAATGCATCGTAAACGTATTGCCGACGGCGCGCGTGAGAGCGTACGCAAGAACGGGCGTAGCGAC
>CAXSIG010000513.1:0-246 GCA_964237255.1 uncultured Bryobacteraceae bacterium | reverse complement strand
TTCCGGCGATCAAAGCCGGAATCGAGGCGACCGCAAATCCCGCGCCGTGCCCGACGATAGTCGGAATTGCGGAGCCGAACAACGAAAGGATCACTCCCCGGATCCGATCCTTGCCCGCCGTCTGGCCGAAGGCTCTGGCAATGCGAGTGACCATAATCACCTGCACGGCCAAGATAGCGGCGAAGTTGATCAAACCACCCGGAATCAATCCGACTCCGGCCGCAATTTTGGAGTAAAGACCGACGA
>CAXSIG010000512.1:0-4624 GCA_964237255.1 uncultured Bryobacteraceae bacterium | reverse complement strand
TTGGCGAGCCGCAGCTTTCGACCGGATGGGACGCGCATCCGAATCAAAGATGTCGAGATCGGCGGCAAAAAGGTCGTAGTAATGGCTGGCCCGTGCAGCGTGGAGGGCCGCGAAGAGATCGAGCGCGATGCGGAAATAGTAGCCAAAGCCGGAGCTCAAGTAGTCCGCGGAGGCGCATTCAAGCCGCGCAGTTCTCCCTACAGCTTTCAAGGCATGGGCGAGGAAGGGCTGCAATTGCTTCGCACTGCTGCCGATCGGCATGGGTTGCTGGTGATTAGCGAAGTAATGGAAATCTCGCAGATTCCGTTGCTGGCGCAGTACTCGGATATCCTGCAAGTCGGTGCGCGCAACATGCAGAATTTCAACTTGCTTCGAGAGTTGGGAAAGCAGCGAACCCCAGTGCTTTTAAAGAGGGGAATCGCCGCGACAGTGGAAGAAGTTTTGCTTTCGGCGGAATATATTCTGTCCGGCGGCAATTACGATGTCATGTTGTGCGAGCGCGGCATTCGCACCTTTGAGACATACACACGCAACACGTTCGATGTCTCGGCGATCCCCGTTCTGCAGAAGCTTTCTCACCTGCCCGTGATTGCCGACCCTTCTCATGGAACCGGGCGGCGCGATCTAGTACCCTCGATGGCTTGCGCGGCCGTTGCAGCCGGCGCGGACGGTCTACTTATGGAAATGCACCACGATCCCAACAAGGCCGTAAGCGATGGCGCACAATCGTTATTCCCCACGCAGTTTGCCGATTTGATGGTGAAGCTTCGCGGAATCGCTGCAGCCGTCGATCGCACGCTGTGAATCACGTAGCGATTGTCGGTGTCGGCCTGATCGGCGGGTCGTTCGGTCTTGCAATTCGCGAGGCCGGCTTTCGTGGCACGATTACCGGCGTCAGTTCACCATCCACAATTCAAGATGCGTTGGACCGCGGAGCTATCGACCGAGGCGCAACGCTGGAGGAGGCCCTGCCTGAAGCGGATCTGGTTTACCTTGCCCAGCCGATCGGCATCATTCTGCATACTATTTCCTCAATGGATCGGCACGTCCGTCCCAACGCATTGGTGACTGATGCGGGCAGCACCAAAGAAGCGATTGTGTCTCAAGCTCGCAAGTCGTTAACCCGGTGCCGATTCTTAGGCGGCCACCCTCTCGCGGGAAAAGAAGTGCGCGGCGCGGCCGCAGCCGACGCCGGGTTATTTCGCGATCGGCCTTATGTCCTCACTCCCCATGAAGAGGCCGGACCCGATGCCGAATTTCTGGAACTGCTTCACGGCATCGGAGCCAGGCCTGTCATTCTCACCGCCGTCGACCATGATCGTTTAGTAGCGGGCAGCTCTCATGTTCCGCAACTGGCGTCCACGGCCTTGGCGGCTATGCTGGGAGATCGATGGCCAGAGGCTCGGCGTGTCGCCGGCCCCGGCTTGATCGATTCCACCCGGCTCGCTCTCAGTTCGTACGAACTCTGGCGCGATATTGTCGCGACCAATACCGTCGCTATCGAAGATGCGCTCTCGGCCTATATCCAAGAGTTGGAGCATCTCCGCGAAAATCTTCGTACTCGAGAACTGGCTAACCGCTTCGCGGCCGGTGAAGAGTTTGCTAAGCGGTTACGAACTTAATAACTACTTCAGCCCCTTTGCCGCACCGTTCGTAACGCCCAGCTTAGAGCCGATGACTGTCGGCTTTTCATCCAGATGAATGATTCGGTGGGAAGGCTCGCCCAGCATGTTCACTTCCGTCAGCGTGTATTGGCCATTCAGTTTGTCAAACTTAACCGAGGCCAGGTCGCGGTTAGGGCCACCGGCATCGGGGCTGGTCAACACCACGATGGACTTATGTGCGTCGACGGAACTGATATAGACAACGCCGGCGCGGTCTTCCGAGAAGTCGTAAGTGCCGGCTGGCATCGTGCTGGAGCCGGCGGTGAAGTCGAAAGGAATCTTGACCGAGACCTTGCCATTGGATTCTGCGAATCCCTGAGAAGCCGAAAGCGCGAGGGCCGCGGCGGAAGCGAGCGTAAGTTTAATGTTCATATCTGTATCTCCTGAGTAGAGTGGTTTGCGTGAAGCAACCTGCGTCTTACGGGAGCGGACACACTCATAGCACCCGGAAAAAAGCTTCACGGTGAAACGAAATTCTCTGCGGAGAGAAAAGCGGCGCGCAGACTAGGACAACCCGAAAATCGTGGGGCTGCGTTGTGCGCCTGAATTCATGTTAAGACGTTGAAAAACAAAATGCCAATCAATGTTTTCGATAGTTCCGATTGTTATCCGTCTGTTAACCTGAGCATTCCGGCTATATGAATGCGTTCGAATTAACACGTGCGCTTGTAGAGATCGAGTCCATCACTCCACAAGAAGAGCAAGTGGGTTTATATCTGTTTGCCTACTTGAGCGAGCTTGCGCGCGAGTACGACGGCGCCGTGGAACGCATGGACGTGGAGCCCGGACGTTTCAACGTGTTCGCCAGATTTGGGACTCCGACGGTAACGTTTTCTACCCACATGGACACTGTGCCTCCCTTCGTTGCATTTCATGAGGACGAAGAGTTCTTGTGGGGCAGAGGCGCTTGCGATACGAAAGGCATTATCGCGTCCATGATTTTTGCCGTTCGTAAGCTGTTGAACGAAGGCGTTCGCGATTTAGGATTACTGTTTGTGGTGGGCGAAGAGCGTAACAGCGCGGGAGCGTATTATGCTCGCACACAAGAGCGTGGGTCGAAGTTCCTGATCAATGGCGAACCAACTGAGAACCGGCTTGCCGTGGGGTCGAAAGGCGCGCTCCGGTTTGAGCTCATAACGCAGGGAAAGATGGCGCACTCTGCCTATCCGGAGTTAGGGGATTCGGCTATTGATAAATTGCTCGACGCTCTTGCACACGTAAGAAAGATGCCGATGCCATCCGATGAATTGCTGGGTGTGACCACGGTGAATATCGGAATCCTGGAAGGCGGCCGAGCACCTAATGTGATTGCGGATTCAGCTCGTGCGGAAGTAATGTTTCGCCTGGTAGGTGATGCCACGCCGTTGCGTGAGGGAATCAAAAGTTGTGAAGGTGCCGGCATCGAAGCGCGGGAGATCCTGGAGATTCCAGCCCTCCGGTTAGGATCGCTTCCCGGATTCGAAACAACAGTGGTGGCATATACGACAGACATCCCGGCATTCGGTGGTGCGTGGGGAAAGCCTTACCTGCTTGGGCCGGGGAGCATTCACGTTGCGCACACATTGGAGGAGCGCATACCAAAGCGGGAGATAACGGAAGCGATTGAACTCTATTCATCGCTTGCAAAACAGTTGCAGAACTCATGAATTTACAGCGAATCGAAATAGGAATTCTGGGCGCCACCGGAATGGTGGGCCAGCATTTCATCAAGTTTGTTCAAGACCATCCATGGTTTAAGTTGACTTGGCTCGGGGCTAGCGAACGTTCAGCCGGCAAGCGATACAGCGATGCCGCGATCTGGCATCTGGGGGGTGAGATTCCTTCTTCAGTCGCCGATCTCACGGTGCAGGAAGCAAAACCGGGCAACGCGCCGAAGCTGTTGTTTTCTGCGATGGATGCGTCCGTTGCGACGGAAATTGAACGCGCTTTCGCTGCGGCGGGACACATGGTTGTTTCGAATTCCCGCAACCATCGGATGGAGCCAGATGTTCCGCTGTTAGTTCCAGAGGTGAATGCGGACCATCTCAAGCTACTCGACAAACAGAAGGAGCGCGGTTGGAAAGGCGGCATTGTGACCAATCCGAATTGTTCGACCGTCGTACTCGCCATGGCGCTTGGACCCCTTCGGCTGTTCGGAATCGAACGCGTCATCGTAACCACGATGCAGGCCCTTTCGGGAGCCGGATATCCGGGTGTCTCATCCATCGATTCCACCGCGAATGTTGTGCCCTATATCGGTGGCGAAGAAGAAAAGATGCAGCAGGAAACGCAGAAGATCCTGGGCTCTTTGACAGAGCCGCTGGCGGCGAAGGTCAGCGCACAATGTAATCGCGTCCCTGTACTGGATGGGCATACCATTGCGGTTTCTGTGGACCTGAAAACACAGCCTTCAATAGACGAAGTGCGCCAAGCGTGGGAGCAGTTTCGCGGTCTTCCGCAGCAACGCAACCTACCCAGCGCTCCCGCTCAACCGATTCATTACATGCCGCAACAGGATCGTCCCCAACCCCGCCGCGACGTGGAGCGCAAGCGCGGCATGGCTGTGTTTACAGGCCGATTGCGCCCTTGCCCGGTGCTTGGGTACAAATTCATCGCCCTCGGCCATAACACCGTACGCGGAGCAGCTGGGGCGGCGGTGCTCAATGCGGAGCTGATGCACTCGGAAGGCTTGCTGGATAAATGATCGTCATGAAGTTCGGCGGGACTTCGGTTGAGTCCGCCGCGGCGATTCAGCGGGTCGCCTCCATCGTTCAATCACGCCAAGAGCGACGCCCCATTGTGGTTGTTTCCGCAATGGGTAAGACCACGAATAAGCTGTTGGCAATTGCGCAAACCGCAGTGGCGGGCAATCGCGAATCGTACCTGAACCAAATTCATGACCTGCGAGATTTCCACTCTCGCGAAGCGCGGCAGGTGGTTTCGCTTTCGGAGCGAACCGCTCTAGACAGAACTTTGGACGA